>CAMOEO010000189.1 GCA_946612175.1 uncultured Verrucomicrobiota bacterium | reverse complement strand
AGGACGAGGAACGCGAAGACCGTTCCCATGCCGACGCCCATGAGGATGAGGCTTTTGAGAATCTGTTCCATGGCGGATGGTTCAGGGGGGGTGCGAAAAAGTTGCGCGGGATTATACGGCAACCCCACGCCAAACTCAAGCCGGAATTTCGCCGCGGTTCGGACTTGACGCCGGTCGCGCGGTTCGGGTAGACTCCCCGGGAAACAGAGGTACCCGTACCATGAACATCGGCCTTCCCGAAATCCTGCTCATCGCCTTCGTCGTGCTCGTGCTCTTCGGCGCGAAGCGCATCCCCGAGCTCGCGCGCGCCATCGGCCGCGCCTCCGTCGAGTACCGGAAGGCGAAGTCCGCCCTCGCCAGCGAGGGCAAGGAACTCCTGGCGGAGGCCGAGAAGGCGGCGGAGGCCGAGAAGGCGGCGGAGGCCGAAAAGGCGGCGAAGGCCGAGAAGGCGGAAGAGCCGTCCTCCGAAGCCGCCTCCAAGGGCTAGATGGACGCCTCGCTGCCCGGCCATCTTCTCGCGCTCCGCCGTGCCGTCCTTCGCGCCGCGGCCGGAGTGGCCGCCCTCCTTGTCCCGGGCTTCCTCGCGGCGCCGGCGGCGATCCGCCTGCTGGTGCGCTGGTCGGTGCCGGAACGGGTCGGGCCGCTGCACTACTTCGCCCCGCTCGAGGCGTTCCGCGCGCAGCTGCACGTCGGGTTCGTCCTCGCGATCGCCGCGTCCTGGCCCTGGATCGCGCTGCAGGGCTGGGGATTCCTCCGCCCCGGCCTCCACGAGGGCGAGGCGCGCGCCCTGCGCCGCTGGATCCCGCTCTCGACGCTGCTCTTCCTCGCGGGCGCGATCTTCGCCTGCGGCGCGGTGATGCCGCTCGTGATGGCGTTCTCCGCCTCGTTCGCCGGGGAGGGGCTCGCCCCGACGATGGGCCTCGCCCCCTTCCTGCACCTGGCGGGATGCCTCGCGATCGGCTTCGGCGCCATGGCCCAGACGCCGATCGTCCTCGCCCTCGCCGCGAAGCTCGGCTTTGCCACGGCCGCCGGGCTCCGGCGCGCACGCCCGTGGGCCGTGGTGGCGATCCTCACGCTCGCCGCGCTCCTGACCCCGCCGGACGTCGCCAGCCAGGTCCTTCTCGCCGTCCCGACCCTCCTGCTCTACGAGCTCGGCATCCTCCTCGCCGCCCGCGGCGAGCCCCGCCGCGCCCCCCTCCCCCACCCCGAAGCAAGCCGACCCATGAAAGAACTCCAGATCCCCGAGATCGTCGATCTCGCCAGCGCCTTCTACGGCTCCTCCGTCCTCTTCGCAGCCCTCGACACCGGCATCTTCGCCGCCATCGAGAACGCGGGCGGCGACGCCGGCCTCTCCACCCTCGCGGCCGCGACGGGCGCGAACGAGCGCGGCCTCCGCATGCTCCTCGACGCCTGCGTCGCCGTCGGGATCCTCGCCAAGGACGCCGACGCCGAGGTCTGGCGCAACACCTCCGCCGGACGCCTCGCCCTCGTCCCCGGCGGCCCCGCCGACCTGACCCGCGCCATCGCCTACAACCGCGACGTCTACCCCGCCTGGGGTCGCCTCGCCCAGTTCGTCCGCACCGGCGCCCCCGTCGAGCGCCCCGAGCTGCACCTCGGGGACGACGCTGCGCGCACGCGCACGTTCGCCGCTTCGATGCGCGGGCGCGCCTTCGCCATCGGGCGCGGCGTCATCCCGATGCTCGATCTCGCCGGCCGCACGCGCCTGCTCGACCTCGCCGGCGGCCCGGGCGCCTACGCGGAGCTGATCGTCCGCGCCAACCCCGGGCTCTCCGTCGTCACGGTCGACCTCCCCGCCATCTCCGACGCCGCGGCGGAGTTCGTCGCCGCGGACCGGCTCTCCGACCGCATCGAGTGCCGCCACGGCGACTACCACGCCGACGAGTACGAGGCGGAGGGATACGACGCCGCCACGATCTTCGGCGCGCTGCACCAGGAATCGCCCGACGACATCGTCGCGATCCTCCGCCGCGCCCACCGCGCGCTGAAGCCCGGCGGGGTGCTCTACGTCCTGGACATGATGACGGACGCCTCGCGGACCTTCCCGCCCTTCTCCGCCCTCTTCGGCCTCAACATGGCCCTCACCACCCGCAACGGCTGGGTCTTCTCCGACGCGGAGCTCAAGGGCTGGATGCGCGAGGCCGGCTTCACGCCCGGGGACACCCGCGCCGCCCCGCCCCCGATGCCCCACTGGCTCGTCCGCGCCACGAAGTAGCCTCCGTAGCCGTTCTCGCTCCCGCCCGTGCGCCCGCGAGACTTTTCTGTTTGCCTTCCGCCCCCGTTTGTGGGATAATCGGTACCCATTCCGCGCGGCGCCCGTCGCCAGCGCCCCTTTCCCCAACCCCGCACCCGACCGCAGCCATGGCCAATTCCAACGACATCAAGAACCTCGCCCACGCCCAGGGGGACACCCCCGAGGAGCTCGAAAACCTCAAGGAATGGTGGGAGCGGAACGGCAATCTCGTCACGATCGTCCTCGTCGTCATCCTCGTCGTCGTCCTCGGCATCCGCCGGTACGACGGCTGGAAGGCGAACCGTCTGGCGACCGCCATGACCGAGCTCCAGCAGGCCCAGAGCCCCGAGGAGCTCGAGCAGCTCGTCGCCAAGGGCGGCCCCGCGGTTCCCGTCGCCCGCCTCCGCCTCGCCGCGATCCACTACGCCGAGCGCCAGTACGAGCTGGCCCGCTCCGTCTACGAGGACTTCCTCGCCGCCGACCGCTCCCATCCCCTCGCCTCCGAGGCCGCCTTCGGCGTCGCCCAGTGCAAGGAGGCGCTCGGCGACGTCGCCGCCGCCGCCGAGGACTTCGCCGCCCTCCGCAAGGGCGAGGGCCTCGCCGCCTGGGTCGTCCCCGCCGCCACCATCGGAGAGGCCCGCTGCCTCATGCTTCAGGGTAGCGACGAGGCCCGCGACCGCGGCAAGCAGATCCTCGACCGCTTCCTCACCGAGCAGCCCTCCCAGGTCTGGGCCACCCAGGCCGACGAGCTCATCCGCGGCATGAACCGCATCGCCATCCCCGCCCCCGCCGCTCCGGCCGATCTCGAGGCGGTTCTCGCCCCGGCCGCCGACGTCGCCGAGGCCCCCGCCGCCGAGCCCGCTCCTGCCGAGGCCCCCGCCGAGGCGCCCGCTCCTGCCGAGGCCCCCGCCGCCGAGCCCGCCCCTGCCGAGGCCCCCGCCGCCGAGCCTGCCGAGGTCCCCGCCGCCGAGCCCGCCCCTGCGGAATAGCGCCTTGCCCAAGTCGATCGCAGACTCGTGGTTCTCGACCGCGGCCGTGGCGGCGGACGCCGCGGCCGCGTTCGCGTCCGTCTATCTGGCGGTGTTCCTCCGCTTCGAGTCGGGCTGGTTCGCGATTCCGTTCGGCACGCCGGTCGACCTCTACGCGGGGTACTGGAAGCTCGCCGTCGCGGCGGCCGTCCTCGCCTATGCGGCGCTCCGCTCCCTGAAGCTCTACAAGCGCCCGCAGCGCGGCACCTTCCACGCCCACGTGCCGCGGCTCGTCCGCGGCGCGCTGGCCGTCACGGTCGGGCTGCTCGTCGGCGTCGCCGTCCTGCACAACTACTACAACGTCTCGTCGGGCGTCGTCGTCGTCTACTTCTTCGCCTTTTCGGCGCTGCTCCTCGCCGAGCGTCTCCTCCTCTTCCGCCTCGAGATCCGCGCCGCGCGCCGCGCGCTCCCGACGAACCGCGTGCTGATGATCGGAACGGACTCGACCGCCGCCCGCCTCGCGCGCTGCTTCGCCGGCGACCCGCGCCTCCGCGTCCGCGTCTCCGGCTTCCTGCGCTCGACCCCGGACGAGCGCCCCGACCCCGCCATCGCCCCGGAGAACATCCTCGGCGACGCGGCGGACTACCGCGCCGTCCTCGACCGGCTGCCCGACATCGTCCAGGTCATCGTCGTGAACCCCGCCGCCGAGGCGGGGCTCCTCTACGGCATGGCCTCGGAGTGCGAACGCCGACTCCTCCGCTTCAACGTCGTCCCCGACCTCTTCCGCATGCTCACGAGCTCGGTCGAGGTCGAGACCATCGACGACATCCCGCTGCTCGGACTGCGCCGCTCCCCGCTCGACCACCTCGGCAACCGCCTCGCCAAGCGTACGGAGGACGTCCTCGGCGCCCTCGTCGGGCTCCTTCTCTTCGCCCCCGTCGTCGCCGTCCTCGCCCTTCTCGTCAAGCGCGAGTCCCCCGGCCCCGCCTTCTACGGCCAGACGCGCTGCGGCTACGGCGGCCGCCCCTTCACCATCTGGAAGCTCCGCTCCATGCGCGCCGACGCCGAGGCGGGGACGGGCGCGGTCTTCGCGGCCGAGGACGACCCCCGCCGCACGCGCATCGGCGCCTACATGCGCTCGCACAACCTCGACGAGCTGCCGCAGTTCTGGAACGTCCTCAAGGGCGAGATGTCCCTCGTCGGCCCCCGCCCCGAGCGCCCGGAGTTCGTCGAGCAGTTCGCCGGCGAGTTCGAGCACTACATGCGCCGCCACGTCTGCCGCCCCGGCATCACGGGCTGGGCCCAGGTCCACGGCCTCCGCGGCAACACCTCCATCGCGGAACGCCTCCACGCCGACCTCTGGTACCTCGAGAACTGGTCCCTCGCCCTCGACCTCAAGATCCTCCTCCGCACGATCTTCGCCGTCCGCAACGCCTACTAGCCCCCCGCTCGCCACTTGAACCCGATCCACCCCTTCGACCTCTCCGTCTTCGCGAACATCCCGCTCTGGGCCGCGTTCTTCTCGTGGTGCTCGGCGCAGGCGATCAAGCTCGCGATCGACTTCGCCAAGACGCGCCGCGTCGACTTCCGCTACTTCGTCTCCACGGGCGGGATGCCGAGCGCCCACTCCGCCACGGTCACCGGGCTCGCCACCTCGCTCGGGCTCACGCAGGGCTGGGATTCCCCCGTCCTCGCCCTCGCCTCGGTCTTCGCCATCATCACGATGTTCGACGCCGCGACCGTCCGCCACGCCGCGGGGATGCAGGCGCAGGTCCTCAACGAGATCGTCGAGGAGCTCCGCAAGGACCGCCGCCTCCGCGCCGCCAAGCTCAAGGAGCTGCTCGGCCATACCCGCAAGGAGGTTCTCGCCGGCCTCCTCTGGGGCATCCTGTTCTCCTCCGTCTTCACCGTCGCCTGGACGCGCCTCCGCGGCGCCTGACCACGCCATGCCGGCCAAGCGGAGCAGGGAGGACGAGCGGATGCTCTCGATCGCGGAACGGGCCGTCTCCGCGGTCCGCCGCGCCCTTCCGCCCGACGTCCGCGCCCTCGCCGAGGACGTCGCCGTGAGCCTCGAGCTGGAGATGGCGCCGCACTGGCTCGACGAGGGCGTCGAGCCCGACTCCCTCGGGCTCTTCAGCGGCCCCTCCCTGCGCGACCCCGACGCCTCGCTCTCCGACGAGGCCCCCCTCGTCACCCTCTTCCTCGCCAACCTCGCCGACTACTGCGACGGCGACCCGGACGCCTTCGCGGAGGAGGTGCGCCGCACCTACCTCCACGAGCTCGGCCACTACCTCGGCCTCGAGGAGTCCGACATGCCCGCCCGCGACCTCGACTAGCCCCTCCCCCTTCGCTTCCGATGGACACTCCCCTCTACCTGGATTCCGCCGCGCCGGTCGAGGCGCGCGTCCGCGACCTCCTCTCCCGCATGACGCTCGAGGAGAAGGCCGAGCAGCTCTGCCAGGACACGATCGGCAAGGACCCCAATCCCGACAACCACGGCGTGGACCGCGCGTTCAACCCGCTCGTGGGCTCGATCTACCAGTATTGCGGCGACACCCGCACCCGCAACGCCTACCAGCGCGTCGCGGTGGAGAGGACCCGCCTCGGCATCCCCATCCTCTGGGCGCTCGACGTCATCCACGGCTGGCGCACGATGTTCCCCGTCTCGCTCGCGCAGGCCGCCTCGTTCCGCCCGGACCTCACGGAAAGGGCGCAGCGCGTCGCCGCCCGCGAGTGCTGGCAGGACGGCGGCATCGACTGGCTCCTCGGCCCGATGGTCGAGGTCGGCCACGACCCCCGCTGGGGCCGCAACGTCGAGGGCTACGGCGAGGACCCCTACACGGCCGGCCGC
>CAMOEO010000188.1 GCA_946612175.1 uncultured Verrucomicrobiota bacterium | reverse complement strand
GCCCTCCTCGTCGATGCGGGCGACGCCCTCGCGGGCCTTGTCGAGGTCGTCCATCGAGCAGGGGCGGCCCATGACGGCATCGTAGACGCGGTCGCGGCGCTCCTCCTTCGTGCGCTCGTATTCGGCGAGCTCCTCCCTGCGCTCCTCCAGCGTCTTCGCCGCCGCGCGCTCCTCGGTGCGCGCCACGACAAGCGCCGCGCCGGCGGCGTCTTCGCGCCGCTGGCGGATGCGGATCATGGGCTGGAGGAGGTAGGGCATTAGCTCACCGCCTCCTTCAGCTTGCGGATGGATTCTTCGTAGGTCGGCCGCTCGTCGAGGCCCTGCTTGAGGTAGGCGTTGACGGCGGGGTTCTTGGCGATGGCCTCGTCGGTCTCGGGGTCGGAGCCCTTCTGGTATTCGCCGATCTTGAGGAGGAGCTCGACCTCGGCGTACTTGGCGAGGAGCGCGCGCAGCTTGGCGGCGGCGGCCTTGTGGTCCTTGGGGATGATGGCGCTCTGGCAGCGGGAGACGGAGGCGAGGATGTCGATCGCCGGGTAGTGGTTCTGCTGCGCGAGCTTGCGCGAGAGGATGATGTGGCCGTCGAGGATCGAGCGGGTTTCGTCGGCGATCGGCTCGGTCATGTCGTCGCCCTCGACGAGGACGGTGTAGAGCGCGGTGATGGAGCCCTTGGAGGAGTTGCCGGCCCTCTCCATGAGGCGGGGCAGCTCCGAGAAGACGGAGGGCGGGAAGCCGCGGCGCGTGGGCGGCTCGCCGGCGGCGAGGCCGATCTCGCGCTTGGCGCGGCCGAAGCGCGTGACGCTGTCCATCAGCAGCAGCACCTTGTGCCCCTGGTCGCGGAACCATTCGGCGATGGCGGTGGCGACGTAGGCGGCCTTGAGGCGCTCCATGGAGGAGCGGTCGGACGTGGAGATGACGAGGACGGACTTCTTGAGTCCCTCGGGGCCGAGGTCCTTCTCGATGAACTCGCGCACCTCGCGGCCGCGCTCGCCGATGAGCGCGAGGACGGTGACCTCGGCCTCGGTGTTGCGGATGATCTGCGCCAGGAGCGTCGACTTGCCGCCGCCGGCGGCGGCGAAGATGCCCATGCGCTGGCCTTCGCCGCAGGTGAGGAGGCCGTCGATGGCGCGGACGCCGAGGGAGATGGGGGTGGTGATGATCCGGCGCTCGAGGGGCGAGGGCGGCGCGGCCTCGACGGGGTAGTAGCCGTCGGGGCGGAGCGGGCCCTTGACGTCGGCGTCCATCGGGCGGCCGAGGCCGTCGAGGACGCGCCCGAGGAGGTTGTGGCCGACGGGGACCATGAGGACGTTGCGCGTGGGGATGACCTCGGTCTCGGCGGAGATGCCGATCATGGGGCCGAGGGCGGTAAGGAGGACGGCGTCGCGCGTGAAGCCGACGACCTCGGCCTGGACCTCGAAGTCCTCCCACGGGTTGCGAAGGATGCAGATCTCGCCGACCTTGACGCCGGGGACGGAGGCCTTGACGATGGTGCCGACCATCTGGATCACCTTGCCCTTCACGTCGATGGGACGGGCGTCCTCGACCGCGCGGTCGAGCACTTCGGTGATGTAGTCGAAGGTGTGGGTCATGGCGCGTTCACTCGCCCTTGTTGAAATGCTTCTTGATGGAGCGCTCGATGGCGGCGAGCTGGGAGTCGACGGAGCCGTCGGCGACGCCGGCCTCGGTCTCGATCATGCAGGCGGGGCCGTGGAGCCGTTCGTCCTCGACGACGTCGATGTGCTCGACGGTCGGGTAGTCGGCAAGGATCTGCGAGAGGCGCTCCTTCACGACGGGGCCCATCCCCTGCGCGACCTTGAGCGTGACCTGCTTCTGGGTGCGGATGACGGCGCCCATCACCTTGCGGACGACCTGCACGACGAGCTCGCGGTCGCCGATCTCCTCGACGCACTTGTGCAGCGCCTTCATCACGATGTCGGCCATGCGGCCCTCGACGCTCTCCATCCACGCGACGGACTCGTCGAGCATCTCGAGCTTCTTCTCGGCGATCTCCATCCGGCCCTGCGCGAGGCCCTCCTCGTAGCCGCGCTTCTTCTCCTCCTCGAAGGCGGTCTTCGCCTCCTCGCGGATGCGCGCGGCCTCCGCCTCGGCGGCGGCCAGGGCCTCGGCCGCGCTCTGCGCGGCGGCGACCTCCTCCGCCTTCACGAGGCGGCCGGAGGAACGGAGGGTGAATTCCTTTTTGTCTACGAGAAGCATGTCGTGTACTCCTGCGGGATGGAGAGCTTGAGGGCGAGCTTCGCGGCGGCGAGCGCGGCACCCGAGGCTGAAGCCTCGGGCACGGAACCGGCTTCGCGGGCGAAGGCGGCATCGGCCGGAGAGCCGGCGGGGAAGCGGAGGCGCTGGCGGAGGAGGAGCTCGGGGGGAAGGTCGGAAAGGGCCGCGGCGAGAAGGGCGTGGCCCGCGGCGAGAACCGCCGCGGGAAGGGACGAGGGACGAGGGACGAGGGACGAGTTTTCAACTGCCGGATCGGCGGCCTGCTCCGCCGCTTCGAAGCGCTTGAAGAGCGCTTCGAAGCGATGGAAGTAGGCCGCATAGGCCAAGGTTTCGCGATAGTCCGGGAGGGCGGCCTTGAGGGTGCGGACGTCGGCGCCGGCGGTGACGCGACGCAGCGCGGGCGCAAGGGCGACGACGCCCAGGAACTGCGCGAGGCGGTCGTAGTCCTCGCGGGAAAGGAGGAGAAGGCGCGAGGCGTCGGTGGCGGGGAAGGAATGGAAGGCCGGCTCCACGCCGAGGGCGCGGAGGGCGCCGGCGGCCACGCGCGGGGTGGTCGCCAGCGCGTTCGCAAGTTCGAAGGTCCGAAGGTTCGAAGGTTCGGCGGCATCGCCGTCCGTCTCCGGTTCGCCATCCGGCGGGACTGCGGGATCGGAGGACGGAACCTGCGAACGTGCGAACGTTTGAACCTGCGAACGAAGACGCGACGCATCGCAGAGCGTTTCGAACTGCCAGAGGAAGGCGCGGATGCGCGGCCAGAGGGGGGAGGCGACGAGAGAGCGGGCGTCGGCAAGGCTGATGGCGGAATCGTTCATGCTTTCACCCACGATCTTGCGGCGCCCTTGGAGGCTTCGAGGTGGCGGCGCCAGCGGGCGGCGGATTCGGACTTCTTGCCGAGGGCGAGGAGGGCGCGGGTCTCGAGGAGGGCCTCGGCGTGGACGAGGGAGGGGGGAAAGTCGCCCGCGCGGAGGGTTTCGAGCGCGGCGGCGGGCTCGCCGGCGTCGAGCAGGATCTGGGCGAGGGCCGCCGCCGCCGCGCCGTCGCGCGGATTCTCCTCCAGAACGGCTTCGCACAACGCGCGGGCGCGCGCGGGCTGGCCGTGGCGGAGGAACATCCACGCGGCGAGGAGGAGGAACTGGCGGTCGTCGCTTTCCATCACTTCTTCGCGGGAGGCGGGTCCTGGAACACCGTGACCGAGATCTTCTCGAAGGCGAGGCCCTCGATGGCGTTCTTGACGAGGCCCTTGATGGAGGGGATGTAGTCGGTGAGGTCGGCGTCGTAGCGGGCGCGGAGGGCGACGGCGGCCGAGGAGGGCAGCGCGTTGCGCGCGAAGGGGTCGTTCTCGGGAAGGACGATGTGGACGCGGGCGTCGAGGACGCCGTCGATGCCCGCGATGGTGCGCGCGAGATCCTGCGCGAGGGCGTCCATGAAGCGGATGCGCTCCTCGGAGGGCGAGGAGACCATGCCGCTCTTCTTGAAGACTTCGCCCACGCCGTTGTAGGCGCGGCGCGGCAGGCCCTTCTTCTCCAGCAGGTTCGCCGCGTCGGCGAAGCGCGACTGCGCCACCTCGACGTTCCACGTGCCTTCGTCTCCCGCCGTCTTGTGCGCGGAGATGCCGGCGTCGAGCAGCGCGGCGACGATGAGGTTCGCCTGCGTCTCCTCGAGGTTGGAGTTGAGGCGCGTCTCCTTGTCGCAGCCGGTCGCGAGGAGGGCCAGCGCGGCGAGGCAGGCGGCGCGCCTGCCTCGCGCGCCGGCCGGGGAACGGAAAAGGTGCTTCATGTTCATTGGACTCCGTGGTTGGAGGGGGCTTCTTCCTCATCGGCATGGTCGCGGCGCTGCGCCGCGTGCCATGCCTACTGGTTCTTGATCAGCGTCTGGACCGCGTTGGAGGACTTGTCGGCGATCTTGGTGACGACATCCTGCTGGAAGGAGAGGTTCATCACCTCGTACTGCAGCTCGACGAGATCGGCGGCGGAGAGGGAATGCTGCGCCCGCAGTTCGGTGAGGGCGCGGATGCGGTGGAGCATCCCCTGGTTGTTCGCCTGCGCGGAGCGCCAGACGGCGGAGACCTGGGAGGCGAAGGGGATCGCGGAGACGCCCTGCGGGGCGTCGACGGCCATCGCGGCCTGGAACTTGGAGACGGCGGAAGCGCTCGGCGCGGCGGACGGGCCGGCGGCGGCGGTCTGGGCGGCGGTGGCGGACTGGGAGGCGCGAATGGCCTCGATGGCTAGGGTTTCCATGTGAGGAGATCCTTGGCGAGGTTGGCCGCCGCGGTGTCGGCGGTCTGGTTGGCGGCGGCGAGGAGGGGCGCCTGCGCGTCGGAGACGAGGCCCATGCGGAGCAGGGCCATCCCCTTGAAGGCGAGGAGCATCGGGGCGCCGGGGAAGCGCGGGAGGGCGTCGCCGTCGAGGTAGTCGACGGCGCCCTGGAAGTCGCGCATGCTGATGAAGAGAATCGCGGTGGCGGCCGGGAGGGAGGGCTCCCCCGGACGGAACCGCTCCAGCGCCGCGAGGATCTTCGCGGCGGACTGGAAGCGGTTCCGTCCCGTCGCCAGCAGGGCGACGTTGAGGAGCAACCGCGCCTCTTCGGGGGCGAGATCGAACATCGACTAGCGGAAGTTCGACGCGATCTGGTTGAGCGCGTCGCCCATGTTCTTGTTGATGTTCGTCATCATCGTCAGGGCGAGGTTCCACTGCTGCAGGTCGTACTGCAGCTGCTGGAGGTTCGCCTGGACGTCCGGGTGCTGCTGGTAGGTCTCCAGCGACTGCGCGAGGCGCTCCTCCATCGTCTTGGTGGCGTTGAGCATCGCGTTGTACACCAGGTCGGTGTGGATGACCTCGTTGAGGTTGATGTCCGCACCGGCGCCGACACGAGCGATCGTGTTGACGTTGTCCAGGATCCGGACCATCTGCTTTGGGGTGTGGGTTTCGGGGATGGAGGGCATTTGGATTTCTCCTTTTGGTGTTGTTGGGTTGGGTTAGGTTTAGTTTGGTTTGGTTGTTTCTTTGTTTTTCGCTCTGTTTACTTGTTTCACTTGGTTCAAGGGGGGCGTCACGACCGGCCGTCGGAGACCGCCAGCCGCAGGATCTTCCTCGCGATCGTGTTGGCCTCGCGAAGCTGCTCGACCTTGGGGAAGTCGTCGGGGGAGACGCCTTCGCGGAGGGCATCGGCGATGCGGTTCTCGAGGCCGAGGAGCACGGCGTCGTGGCGTGCGAGCGCCTCCTGCGCGCCGGGGCCGGAAAGCTCCCGTTCGAGGGCGAGCAGCTGGAGGCGCTCCGCGCCCGCGGGGCGAGGAATGTCTACGGGGTCCATTCGATCTCCTCCTCCTCGTCGCGCCGGACCCGGATGCGGTCGGGCGCGATGGAAACGATCTTGTATCCTCCAACCTCGGCGCCCTCGGAAAGGCGCTGTCCGTTCTGGAGAACGAGGCACGGATAGGGCTGCAGCAGGATGCCGCAGAGGGGCAGGCGCGGCGCGCGGGGAGACGCGGCCGCCTGCGAGGCGCGGGCCGCCGGGCCCTCCGCGGCGACGGGCGCGGAAATCGGCGAATCGAGCGAAATCGCGGCGGCGTCGATGCCGGCGAGGCGCGGGACGTCGGTGCGGAGGGCGTCCAGCGCGGAGGCGAGGAACGCGGGGTCGGGCGCGCGGCCGGCGAGGACGGCGACGCGGTTGGTGACGTCGCGGACCTCCAGCGCGCCGTCGGTGGCGGCGGCGAGCAGGTCCGCGGTGGAGGAAAGGAGGGTCTCGCGGTCCGCGAGGTCCAGCGCGATGCCCGGCTGCGCCTCGTAGAGCTCGGCGGTCGCCGCGAGGCGCTCCGCGCGCGTAGCGAAATCTCCGCGCGCGAGGGTGGTGCCGTTCGTCTCGACG
>CAMOEO010000187.1 GCA_946612175.1 uncultured Verrucomicrobiota bacterium | reverse complement strand
AGCCGCCCGCCCGCACCGCGGACGAGGCGGCGGCCGCGCTGCCCGAAGCCGACGCGCTCGTCGACGCCGGCCCCGCGCGGGGCGGCGTGGCCAGCACGGTCGCGAAGGTCGCGCCGGACGGCTCCCTCGTCCTCTTCCGCGAGGGCGCCCTCCCCCGCCCCGCGCTCGAGGCCGCGCTCGCCTCCGCCGGCGGCCCGCGCTCGCACTGGATCTGGCTCGACCCCGCGCGCCACCCCGACCTGCAGTTCTGCGAGGCGCGCCGCCTCGCCGGCCGCCCGCTCCCCGAGGGGCAGCGCGGCCGCGCCGTCGTCGAGTTCCGCGCCCGCTTCGAACTCCCCGCCGGCGCCGGCCCCGTGCGCCTCCGCGTGAGCGCCGACACCTCCTACCGCCTCCGCGTGAACGGCGCCGAGGTCGCCGTCGGCCCCGCCCCCGCCTCCGGCGACTGGATGCCCATCCCCCGCCTCCCCTGCTATTTCGCGGACGAGCTGACCGTCCCCGCCGCCCCCGCGCTCGAACTGCGCGCCGCCGTCCGCCTCGGTGAGACGCGCCATTGCGAGACGTCCGCCGGCCGCGGCGGCTTCCGGCTCGACGGAGAGGCCGCGCTGCCGGACGGCTCCACGCTGCGCTTCGGCACGGACGAGGCCGCCTGGCAGGTCCGCCTTCTCCCCGCCTGGCGCGGAGACGCCGACTACGACGGCACCCTCGCCCCGGGCCCGTGGGAGCGGCCCGCCGCCGTGCCCGACGTCTGGTGCGAGACGGTCGCGCCGATCCCCGTCCGCGAACGGTCGGAGCCCGCCCCGGCCTCCGGCGGCGAAGTCCTCGCCCCCGCCGGCGGCGAGGCCACCGGCGTGGCGGAGTGGGAACGCATCCACGCCGGCTACGTCCGCCTCCGCGCCGACGGCCCCTGCGAGGTCGAGGCGCGCCCCTTCGAGACCGACCCGTCCGCGCCCCACGCCTGCGAGCGGGCGCGCCTCGCGGGGCCGGCCGACGAGTTCGTCTCGGGCCTGCATTCCGTCGGCGGCCTCGTCCTGCGCGTCCGCAATCCGGACGGCGCCCGCCCCGTCCGCGTCCGCGCCGGCCTCATTGCCACGCGCTATCCCGTCGACCCCGCGCGGACCGGCTCGTTCCGCTGCTCCGACGAGGGGCTCAACCGCGTCTGGGACCTCTGCCGCCACACGCTCTCCATCTGCCGCCAGAACCTCCACCTCGACAGCCCGAAGCACCAGGAGATGCTCGCCTGCGCGGGCGACTACTACGTCGAGTCGCTCATGACCGCCGCCTGCTTCGGCGACCAGCGGCTCGCCGCGCTCGACGTCCTCCGCACCGCCCGCGAGCTGGAGGCGACCGGCGGCCGGCTCTTCCACACGACCTACAGCCTGATCTGGGTCCTGTGGCTGCGCGACCTGCACCGCTTCACCGGCGACCTGGCGCTCGTCCGCGACTGCCTGCCCGCGCTCGACCTGCTGCTGCGGCGCTTCCGCTCCTACCTCGGCCCGGACGGCATCGTCGAGAACCCCTCCGACTGGATGTTCGTGGACTGGTTCCTCGTCGAAGGGTATTCGATGCACCACCCGCCCCGCGCGCTCGGGCAGACGGTGATGAACGCCTTCCTCTGCGGCGCGCTCGACGCCGCCGCGGACCTCCGCGCCGCGCTGGACGACGAGGCCGCGTCCGCCTCGCTTCGCGCCGAGGCGGCCGCGCTCCGCGCCGCCGCGCACGCGCGGCTCTTCGACCGGGAGGCCGGGCTCTGGCTCGACGGCCTCGACACGCCCGACCCCGGCGAGGAGCCCTGGCGCCCCGCCAACCCGCCCGGCCTCCGCCGCCACGGCCCGCACCCGAACGTCCTCGCCGCGCTCTTCGGGCTCAGCGAGGGCGACGAGGCGCGCGCCGTCCTGCGGCGCGCGCTGGACGGCTCCCTCGGCGACATCCAGCCCTACTTCGCGCACTGGGCGCTCGAGGCGGCCGACCGCCTCGGCCTCTTCGCCGAACTCGGCATGCCGCTCCTCCGCCGCTGGATTCCGCTCGCCGACGACTGCCCGAAGGGCCTTGCCGAAGGCTGGGCCGCCCCCGAGCCGAGCTACTCCTTCGACCATTCCCACGCCTGGGGCGGCACGCCCGCCTGGCAGCTCCCCGTCCGTCTCCTCGGCCTCCGGATCGAGGAGCCCGGCATGCGCCGCCTCTCGCTCGCGCCGAACCTCTTCGGCCTCGCGTGGGCCGACGTCGCGTTCCCGACGCCCTTCGGCCTCCTCCGCGTCCGTCTCCGCGCCGGGGAGCCGCCGGAGGTCGACGCCCCCGCCGGCGTCCGCGTCGACCTCGCCCCCTCCCCCGCCCCGCCCCCCCGCCCGTTCACGGTTGTCTGCTTCGGCGACTCCATCACCGGCTGCCGCCCCGGCGAGCCCTACCGCCACCAGTACCTCAAATGGTGCGACCTGCTGGAACTGATGCTCGAGGCGCGGCTCGGGCCGGGCGCCGCGCGCGTCATCAATGCCGGGCACGCCGGGGACCGGACGGTTCCGTCCGGCGACTGCCCCGGCGCGGCCGCGCGCCTTCGCCCGCAGGTGCTGGACGCGCGCCCCGACCTCGTCGTCCTCCTGCTCGGCGCGAACGACTGCGCGCCCGGCGCGCCCGGCCACGAGGACGCCGCCGCGCTCGCCGGCCGCCTCGAGGCGCTCGGTCGCGCGGTGCTCGACGCGGGCGCGCGCCTCTGCCTGCTCCAGTACGCCGCCCCGCGCGCGGCGGACCCCGCCACCGCGTGGGCGCACCATCTCCTCGCCAACGGCCCCATCGCCGAGGCCGCGCGCCGCCTCGGCGTCCCCGTCGTCGCGCTCGAGCCCGCCTTCGCGGCGGCCGAGCGCTCCGGCGTCCCGCGCGAGGCGCTCGCCGATCCGGTCGACGGCGTCCACCTCCGCCCCGAGGGCGAGCGCGCCGCCGCGCGCGCCGTCTTCGAGGGCCTCCTCCGCGCCGGACTGCTTCCCCCGCAACGCACAGCCCCCACCCCGCCATGAAGACGCGTTCCGCCCCCGCCGCGCCGTCCCCGCGCGCGGCCGCCGTCCTGCCCGCCGACCGTTCCGGCGCGCGCGGCCCCGAACCGAAAAAGCGCATCCGCCTCGTGGACTGGGTGCGAAACGGCGTCGCCGAAGGACGCCTGAAGCCCGGCTCGGCGCTTCCGGACCGCAACTGGTTCGAGCGCAAGTTCGGCGCCACCCGCGCAACGGTGCAGCTCGCCTTCGACCAGCTCGCCCGCGAGGGCTTCACGGTCGCGGCGCGCCGCCGCGGCACCTTCGTCGCCGAGCGCCCGCCGTTCGCCGGACGCTACCTGCTGGCGCTTTCCGGAAACCGGGAGAATCCGTCCGACGACATGATCGGGCGCGCGCTCCGCGAGGCGGCCGACCGCGTCGGCGCGCGCCGCGGCGTCCGGTTCAAGGCGATGCCCGTCCTCGACGAGGGCCCCGACTCGGAAGACTACGAGCGGCTTCTCTCCGACCTCCAGCGCCAGCGCTGGGCCGGCGCGTTCCTGCGCGCACTCTCGAGCAACCGCGGCCTCCGCACCATCGCCAACGTCGACCACGTCCCCGTCTCCGGGATCTTCGCCGACGACCCGCGCGGCGGCGGCTCGCTCTCCTGCCCGCTCTCCGCGCCGGCCGCCGCCGGCCTTTCGGCCCCGTGCCGCCGCCTGTTCGAGAAGTGCCTGGCCGCAGGGTGCCGCTCCGCGCTCGTGCTGAGCAACGCCGTCGGCGACGACGAGGAGGCCTCCATCCGCGCGCTCGCCGACCGCATGGGCATCCGCCTCGGGACCCACGGCTACCAGACCGGGTGGATCGACACGGGCTCGCTCCTCCAGGTGCGGCGGCTGCTGCGCCTGGCCCTGTCCCCGCGCTCGTCCGACCTGCCCGAGGCGGTCGTCCTGCTCGACGACAACTTCGTCCCCGCGCTCGAGTCCGCGCTGCGCTCCAACTTCGGCCCCTCCGGCGCGACCCGCTTCTTCGTCGCCTCCTGCGGCAACCTTCCCGCACTCCCCAAGACCTCGCTGCGCGTGAGCTTCTGCGGCCTGGACCTCGAGCGCACGCTCGACTCGTTCGTCGTCTGGGCCGAGGCCATCCACGCCGGCGTCCGCGATCCCGAGCGCCCCCGCCTCTTCGCGTTCTGAATAAGTCTACTCTTTTTCGTAAAGTCTGCCTTTTTCCCATTGACCTGCAAAGGCGCTTCCCTTAGGATGGGGCGCATGAAGAACGAGATTCTTTCCGTCGGGCCGTTCCGCCTGTCGCTCGCCGTCGCCCATGACGGCGCCTTCCTCGGCATCGGCGCCGTGGAGCACGCCGGGCTCCCGCTCCGCTCCGCCGCCGTTCCGTGGTGCTTCCTCGCCTCGTCCGGTCCGTTCGCGTTCCGCCGCTTCCGCCTGCTCGGCGTCCGGCCGCTCGCGGGCGGGGGCGCGACGGTCCGCTTCGAGTCGCTCGGCGAATGGGAGCCGCGCTCGGAGGAGACGGACGCGATGGACGAGCCCCGCGTCCGCGCCCGGCGTCTCCGCGCGCCCCGCGCCGTCTTCGAGTGGACCTTCCGCCCCGTCCGCGAACGCGTGTTCGAAAACGAGTGGGACGGCCTTTCGATGCGCCTTGCGGTGCGCTCGCCCGACGCCCCGCTGCACACGGTCCTCGAGGCCGCGACGTGGGAGATCGGCGGCTCGGCCGCGGGCGCGACGCTGATCCAGCAGGACGTCTCGACGATCGGCCTCGAGCAGCCCGTGCGCCGCGGCTCGGCGTTCTCGACGATCGAGAAGTTCCACACGCCCGGCTGGGGCGGTGCGTTCCCGATGGACATGCTCCCGCGCGGCGCCGGGTCGGCGTTCTTCGACTTCCAGTGGAAGGGCGACGCGGCCCTCGCGATCTTCGCGCCGGACCCCGGCCTCACGCGCGCCCGCATCGACAAGCACGCGGACGAGGACGTCGTGCACTACCTCGACCGGCCGTTCGTCGCGCGCGCCGCCCGCGCCGTCTTCCCGGAGCGCGTCCTGTACGTCCGCCGCGCGCCGCGCCCGCTCGCCCGCCACGAGGCGCGCAACCTGTGGCTCGACTGCTTCGAGCGCTTCCGCGAGCGCCTCCTCGCGCCGTGGGGCCTGCACCACGAGGAGCCGCTTCCGATGGTGCACGCGATGCTCTGGGACAAGGAGCTCAAGCGCCATGGAACGAAGTGGTCGCTCCCGCTGCGGAAGGCGTTCGCCACCTACGCGCGGCTGGGGTTCCGCGAGACGTTCACCCACGGCGTCTGGGAGTCGGTCACGAGCGACCCCGCCCCGAAGCGTCCCGGCAACATCTGCTGCCCCTACGCGTACCGCTTCGCGAAGGCGTTCGGCGGCCCGGAGGGCATGCGCGAGACGGCCGCCGCCGCGGCCCGGGCCGGCATCCGCCTCTACCAGTGGTTCTCGTTCCAGCTCTCGCGCGACGCCCCCGTCTGGAAGAAGCACCCCGACTGGATCCTCCGGAAGCCCAGCGGCGAGCCGTGGAACGCCAATTACGACGAGCTCTGGGCGGGCCGGCTCAACGGGCCCTACGGCGACTGGATCGAGAAGCAGATCGCCGCCGTGCGCCGCGACACCGGCATCGACGGGTGCTTCTGGGACTCCTACCAGAACCTCGGCTTCACCTGCATCGACTGGCCGTCGGAGGACCGCGCCCCGCAGACGGCGCGCATCCTTCGGCTGCAGGCGCGGATGCAGAAGGCCGGCTGGCGGCAGCGCTCCGAGATCGTGACCCCCTACGGCGTCTCCCAGGTCGCCATGTTCGGGTTCGAGAACGACATGTTCCGCCGCCGCCTCTGGGACGACGTGGAGAAGTCCGACGCCGCGTTCGCGCTGCTCGACACGTCGCCTGCGTTCTTCAGCGAAAGCGACCCGTTCACGGCCGATCGCGTCTCCCCGGCGCGCTACTTCTGGCTCGCCGCCCACCGGGCCATCCCCGGCATGCAGGCGCGCCCGTGGTCGCCGCGCACGCGGATCCCCGGCGGCAGGCTCGCGGAGGACTACGCGCGCGTCAACCGCCTCTACAACGCCGCGCTGCCGCGCATGCGCCGCCTGCGCTGCGTGCGCGGCGGCGCCTGCGCGCTGTGGCTCGACGAGT
>CAMOEO010000186.1 GCA_946612175.1 uncultured Verrucomicrobiota bacterium | reverse complement strand
ACGACGCTGCCGATCTGACGGTCAGTGCGATCCGAACGCCTCCTCCGTTGCGAGGGCGGCGTTGCGGCAGCACTCGAGGCATTCGCAGAGGACGCGGCCCGTGTCGCGGCGGTTCCGGACTTCTTGAGGGATGCGGCCTTCTCGCCGCGCTCTTCGGGTGTCATGTTGTTTCCTCGACGGGGATCTTCGCTCCATTCTCGTCGACGCGGACGAACGTGATGTCCGTCGTGAACACGCCGATCTCGTCGCGGGCGTCCATCTGGCGACGAAAAACCTCGACGCGGTAGGTGACGGACGTGCGGCCGATGCGCTTCCTGTTTGCCTCGAATCGCAGGACGGAGTTGGGGTGGACGCTCTTGTGGAACGTCACCTCGCTCATTCCGACCGTGACGAAGTTGCGTCCGGGGTAGTCGCCGCTCACGGCCATCCACGCGACCTCGTCCACCCACATCAGCATCTTTCCACCGAAGAGGAAGCCGTAGTGGTTCAGGTCGCCGGGCATCACGAGTTTGTAGGAGGTCATGGCGCGCATCATACCACACCGCCGCCGCCGGCGAAAGCCCGGCTTTGCGCGCGAGGGGCCGTTCTGGATTGACTTTCCCGATACGGCGGGAGTAGAATCCGCGCCGTCCAACCACACGGGGAGCCGGGCCAGCCGGCTGAGAGGACGCAACCACGCGCGTCGACCCGCAAAACCTGATCCGGACCATGCCGGCGGAGGGATTCGTTGCGACCGGGCCGCGCGCCCGCCGCCCGTCGGGTTCCCTCCGCTCCGCATGCCGGCCAAGGCAACGACAGAAAGGGAACAAGACAATGAACGAAGAAATCATGGAGGAAACCATCTCCGGCGCGATCGTCCGGAGCTACTTCAAGAAGCTGACCGACAACCTCGCGATCGACGTCGCGATCGTCGGCGCGGGACCGTCCGGCCTCGTCGCCGCGCACGACCTGGCCAGGCGGGGCCTCAAGGTCGCGGTCTACGAAAGCAAGCTCGCCCCCGGCGGCGGCACGTGGGGCGGCGGCATGCTGATGAACGAGGTCGTCGTGCAGGACGACGCCGCGGAGATCCTCGCCGAGTTCGGCATCCGCACCGAGCCGGCCGCGCCCGGCTACCGCACGCTCGATTCGGTCGAGATGGCGTCGGGCCTGATCTTCGGCGCGCGCAAGGCCGGCGCCGTGATCTTCAACGCCGTGCGCGTCGAGGACGTCGTGATGCACGACGGCGTGGTGGGCGGCGTCGTGATCAACTGGAACCCGGTCGCGCGCCTCGAAATGCACGTCGACCCGCTCGTCGTGACGACGCGCGCGCTGATCGACGGCACCGGGCATCCGAGCGAAATCGTGAACAAGGTCGTCCACAAGGCCGGCGTCGCCATCGACTCGCCCACCGGCGGCATCCTCGGCGAGAAGCCGATGTGGATGGAGGACGGCGAGCGCACGACGGTGCTCAACACGAAGAAGCTCTGCCCGGGCCTCTATGCGTCCGGCATGGCCGCGAACAACGTCCAGGGCGGCTTCCGCATGGGCCCGATCTTCGGCGGGATGATCAAGAGCGGCCGCAAGGTCGCCGAGCTCGTCGCGAAGGACCTCGGGGCGTGAGCGCCTCGCCGTCCGCCGTCCCTCCGCCGCCTCTCGAAGACGGCTTCGGGCTCTACCTCGTCCTCACCGACCCCGTCGCCGGCTACGTCCGGTGCGCGGAGGCGGCGGTCGAGGCCGGCGTCCGGATCGTCCAGCTCCGGATGAAGCGCGCCGCGCCGGAGGACGTCCTCCGCACGGCGCGCGACCTGCGGGCCGTCACGCGCGGCACGCGCACGCTTTTCGTCGTGAACGACGACCCGGCGGTCGCCGCCGCCGCGGGGGCGGACGGCGTCCATGTCGGGCAGGGCGACATGCCCGTGCCCGAAGTGCGCCGCCGCTTCCCGTCGCTGCGGCTCGTCGGCCTCTCCACGCACAATCCCGCGCAGGTCGCCGCCGCGGCCGCGGTCCGGCCGGACTACGTCGGCGTGGGCCCGGTCCACGCGACGCCCACCAAGGAAATCCCCGACCCGACGCTCGGTCTCGCGACGATGGCCGCGATGGTCGCCGCCGCGCCGTGTCCGGCGGTCTGCATCGGCGGCCTCGACGGGACGAACCTCGCCGCCGCGATCGCCGCCGGCGCCCGCAACTGGGCCGTCGTCCGCGCCGTGTGCCGCGCTCCGGACCCGCTCGAGGCCATCCGCCGCCTCCAGGCCGCGGCGCGGGCGTCCTCGCCGCCGCCGGCGAAAGCCGGTTTTGCGCCGGTGCCGCCGTTCTGGTAGAATCGTCGCCATCAAACTCACGCATCCTTTCGTTTTCTTTCCTGAAAGGACCGAACGTCGCCTCCGATCTCCGTCACAGGGAGCAGAACAGATGAAACTCGACTTCAACGACATTCCCGAACAGGTGATTCCGCGCTTCAAGGGAGGGGAAAAGGAAATCGCGGCCCGGATGTTCTGGGACGGCTCGACGCGCATCATGCGCGCCCGGCTCGATCCCGGCGCCACCATCGGACTGCACCGCCACGAGAACAACCGTGAAATCATCTACGTCCTCTCCGGTCGCGGCACCGCCACGACGGACGGCGTTCCGGAGCCGCTCGGCCCCGGCGACTGCCACTTCTGCCCGGAAGGCCACGAACACCAGCTCGTCAACGACGGCGCCGAGCCGCTCGTGTTCCTTGCCGTCGTGCCGGGACCGAAGGCGTGACCGCCTTCGCCGGACATCCGCTCGAGCCCGGGAGAAATCGGCATTCTCGTCCAACCGGCGGACGAAAAAGCAAGGTTCGTCATGGTGCTCAAACGTCGGCGAAATCGGCGGAAAAATCGAACTCGCGGGCGAAGACGCCGTCGGCGCCGGGATGGCCCGCGCGGACGTTGCCGGTCGCGAACATCGCGAAAATCTGGTGGTGCCCGGCCTCGGCGATCCAGGTCGGGCGGTCGTGGTAGGGCAGCCCGACGGGAACGTTGGCGCGCACCTCGAACGCCTCGCCCGGCGCGAGCGGCGGCAGCGGGAGGATGGCGAGCGCGACCGGCAGGTCGCCGTCGAGCTTGAAGTCGACGCGCAGCGTGGCGTCGGGCGGAACGGGGGCGTCGCCCGCGTTGCGGACGACGCACGAGAGGGGCAGCTCCGCACCGGCGACGGCGGGGCCGCCGAGGCGGATGTCGTCGACGGCGAGCCGCCACGAGGCGCCCGTCGCGGCAGCGGCGGCGGGCGCTTCGGAACCGCCGAGATCCCACGGAAGCGCGGGCGCGGCGGCGTCCGCCTCGGGCGGAACGGCGAGGCGGGCGGCGCGGCAGAGCGCGCCGGGGACGAACCGCCAGCTCGCGACGCTTCGCGCCGCCTGCGCGAGGCGCGCCGCGGCGCCGCCGCAGCGCAGCGCGAAGGCCTGTTCGCGGCGCGTCGCGTTCACGGTGACGACCGCGATTTCGCCCGTGGCGGGGTCCCGGAAGGCGACGGCGCGCAGCCAGCCGTCCGAGCCGCCGGTGCATGCGACGCGCACCATCCCGGGCCGCAGGTGGCGCGTGAACTGACCGTAGAGCCCCCACGCGGGCGAAAGCTCGAACGAGGACGGATCGTCCCGCGGGACGACGAGGAAGTTCCGCGCGTCCGGAGGGGGTGGCTCCGCGCCGCGGCGGAAGGGGTGGCCCTGGAACAGGTGCGGGCCGCCCCATTCGTCGCTTGCGGTCGTCCACTGGTTGTAGCAGCGCGCGCCGGCACGAAGCTGGCGCACGATGCGGGCCATCCCGTCCGGCCCGAGGACCGTCCGCTCGGTGGCGTACAGCGGCAGGTCCGGCCGCTCGCGGTGCAGCGCGCCCATCGCGGGCTCCGGCTCGCCGCCGTAGTCGTGGAACGCCACGCCGCCGATCGCGGCGCGCGCGGCGGGATCGGCGAGGAGCGGCCGCACGAAGAAGTCGGAGAGGTCGTAGTTGTGGTCGAACGCCCACACCGCCACGTCGCCGAGCCCGGCGCGGTCGAACTCGCGGCGCATCGCGACGACGACGTCGCGCTGCACCCACCACGGCATGCAGGCCGCGGGAGTCGGGCGGTCGTTCGCCGTCAGGCTCTCGTTCTGCGGCGAGACGGCGACGAGCGGAACGCCCTCCCCGCGCAGCGCGAGGACGGTTCGCGCGAGGTAGCGCGCGTAGACCTCCGCGCAGGCCGGATCGAAGCGCCCGAAGAAGCGCAGGCGGTTCTCCTTCATCCACGCGGGGATGCCCCACACCGCGCCGTGGAAACGCAGCGCGGGATTGATCTCGCGTGCGCGGCGGAGCAGCGCGAAGAGGCCGCGGTCCCGGTCTCGCGCGACCGAGAAGCGGGCGAGGCTCCAGTCGCGCTCGCCGTCCGGCGCGTCGTCGTAGGTGAAGAAGTCGGGCGTCCGCTCCCAGTCGGTCGATCCGAACGGCACGCGCATGAGGCTCCAGCCCGCGCCCGTCCCCGGGTCGAAGAGCGCGCGCAGGGCGGCATCGAAGACGTCCGGAGGGAGGCGTCCGAGCGCCGCGAGGTCCGTCCCCGTGACGATGCTCCCAAGCCCAAGCAGCGGCTGGTCGCGGTCGTCCGGGTCGACGACGATCTCCCGCGCGCCGGTGCGGTCGCCGACGGGCTCCATCGCGGCCGGCTCGCCGGCGAGGAACGCCCGCCCGGGCTCGCTCAGGGAGACGGAGGACAGAATCCGGTCGGGCGTGACGTCGTGGATGGTCATTGCGGCGGTCTCCGCGCGGCCGCGGCGGCGTGCCTGGGGGCGAATCGCTTCATGTCGCGGAGTCTACCATGGATGCCGCGTCCGCGGCAAGGGCGTGTGGGAGGGCGTCCCGGATCGGCCCTCGCCAAGGCCGCGCTTTGGTACGCCCCGGGAAAGCCCGGTTTTGCGCCGGCGCCGCCGTTCTGGTAGAATCCGCCGCCATGAGCCGCATTCTCCTCTTCTCCGATTCGCACGGCGTGGCCGCCGCGATGAAGTCGCTGCGCGCCCGCGTCGAGGCGGACGCGCCGGACCTCGTCTGCTTCCTCGGCGACGCGCTCTACCACGGGCCGCGCAACGGCGTTCCGCCGGACTACGACACGAAGGCCTCCGCGGAGGCGTTCAACGCGATGGCCGAGCGCATCGTGGCCGTCCGCGGCAACTGCGACGCCGAGATCGACCAGTACATGCTCTCGTTCCCGATGCTCGGGACCTGCGCGACCGTCGTGGCCGACGGCGTCCGGCTCTTCCTCTCCCACGGGCATCTGTGGGGGCCGGACGAGCAGCTCCCGCCGCTCCCCGCCGGCTCCATCGTCGCCACGGGCCACACGCACGTCCCGACCGTCGAGCGCGTCCACGACCTCTGGTGCTTCAACCCCGGTTCGATCTCGATCCCCAAGGGCGGCTCGGGGCCGTCCTACGCGCTCCTCGAGGGCCGGCACCTTGAAATCCGACGCCTCGCGGACGGCGCCGTCGACCGCGTCGCGAATCTGTCGTAACGTCCGTCTCCCCGCCATGACCGTCTCGATCTATCGAACCCCGCGCGGATTCGACGACTTGGTCCTGGCTGCCGACGGCGACGCGCTGACGGGCCTCTGGTTCGAGGGGTCGCGGAACGCGCCGGAGGTCCGTCCCGGGGGCGGCGCGCGCGAGACGCCCGTCCTCCACGAGACGCGCCGCTGGCTCGACGCCTACTTCTCCGGCCGTCAGCCGGACTTCGCCCCGCCCTACCGCATCGACGGCCTTACGCCGTTCCGCCGGGACGTCGTGGACGCGATACTCGCCATCCCCTTCGGCGCGACCGCAACCTACGGCGACATCGCGGCGGCGATCGCCCGCAAGCGCGGCCTTGCAAGGATGTCCGCGCAGGCGGTCGGGCAGGCCGTCGGCTGGAATCCGATCTGCCTCGTCGTCCCGTGCCACCGCGTCGTCGGCGTCGCCGGCGCCCTCGTCGGCTATGGCGGCGGCCTCCGCAACAAGGTCGCGCTCCTCCGGCTCGAAGGCGCCGGGCTTCAGGACAGGAGGTCGTTCGTCGCCTCGTCCTCGTACTGGCGGGTGTAGAGCCGGTAGTAGTGGCCCTTTCGGTCGAGCAGCTGCCGGTGCGTGCCCCGCTCGACGATCTTCCCGTTCCGGACGA
>CAMOEO010000185.1 GCA_946612175.1 uncultured Verrucomicrobiota bacterium | reverse complement strand
CCCCCCCCACCGGCCCCCCCCCCCCGGGGAGGCGCGCCGCGGCGGCCCGCCCCCGCGCCCCGGCCAGCCGCGATGCGCGCCCCCCCGCCGCCTCGCGCCCCGCCGAGCCCCTGCGCATCGCGCGCCTCGCCGCCGGCGGGCGCCCCGACTGGGACGCCCTCCCCGCCGCCGAGATCGTGCGCGAAGGGCTCTCCACGCGCACCGCGTTCCGCGCCGCCGCCGCGCCCGACGCGCTCCACCTGCGCTGGGACGTCCGCGGCGACGCCTCCCCCTGGAAGAACGGCGCCCGCGACTGGCACCTGCTCTTCAAGGGCGGCGACTGCGTCGACTTCCAGCTCTCGCCGACCGGCTCGCGCGACGGCGCGGACGGCGACTTCCGCCTCCTCGTCGCCCCGTTCCAGGGCGGCGGCGCCGCCGTCCTGATGCGGCCGCGCCTCACCGGCGCTCCCGAGACCGCGCGCTTCTCCTACAACTCGCCCGTCCAGACCGTCGTCTTCGACTCCGTGACGAAGCTCGGCCTCGCCCCCGAGGTCGAGGTGGGCGACGACTCCTTCCGCGTCACGCTCGCCGTCCCGTGGGCGCTGCTCGGCATGGAGGCGCCCGCCCCCGGCACGACGCTCCGCGGCGACGTCGGCGTCATCCTCTCCGACGCCGCCGGCACCGTCAACGCCGCCCGCGTCTACCGTTCCAACCGCCACACCAACCTCGTCAACGACCAGCCCGGCGAGGCCGTCCTC
Organism: uncultured Verrucomicrobiota bacterium; assembly: GCA_946612175.1. GTDB lineage: Bacteria > Verrucomicrobiota > Kiritimatiellia > RFP12 > UBA3636 > UBA3636. The sequence continues at coordinate 5,438 of CAMOEO010000185.1, read as the reverse complement.
CAGCCCGCCGGCTGGAGCGAGGTCGTCTTCGAGTAGGGGCGCCGCCATGAGAGCCGCCCTCCTCCCGCTCCTCGTCGCCGCCGTCCTCCCCCTCCGCGCCGCCGAGCCCGTCTGGCGCAACCTCGCCACGCCCGTCCAGCCGCCCGTGGAGATGGCCTCCGACGGCGCCTCGCTGGCGCTGCGCGTCCCGCCCCTCGGCGACGCCGCCCCCGCCGCCACGCTCGCCGCCTGGCGCGCCCGGGGCGCCACCGCGCGCCTCGCCCGCTTCCCCGGCAGGGTCGACGTCTCCGAAAAGGCCCTCGGCCCCGGCCCGCTCCGCCTCTGGCTCCACGTCCGCTGGACCGATCCCGCCGGCGCCGTCGTCCGCCGGGAGACCTACCTCTCCCCCGGCCTCGGCGACCGCGAGCCGAAGTCCCCCGAGGGCATGGAGCTCTTCGACCTAGCCGCCTTCGTCCGCGAGTCGCGGGCCGAGGCGTCCCGCATCCGCATCCCCGTCGACATGCCGCGCGACGGCAAGGCCACCGTCGTCCTCGACGACGCCGGGGGCCGCCGCGTCCGCAACCTCGCCAGCGCCCTGCCGCTGCCCGCCGGCCGCACCCTGCTCGAGTGGGACGGCCGCCGCGAGGACGGCACCCTCGCCGCCCCCGGCTCCTACCGCGTCCGCGTCGCCACGCACGACGGCCTCTCCTACGAGCTGCTGCCCACCTTCGGCAACGGCGGCGAGACCAATCTCTGGGCCCCTTACGGCCCCAACCACACCGCCTTCCGCTCCCTCGTGGCGCACGATGGCCTCGTCTCCGCCTCCTCGTACTTCACCGAAGGCGGCAACTCCACCGACGTCTTCGACGCCTCCGGCGCCCTGCTCCACGGCTGGGGCGAAATCTGGACCCTCGGCAACGAGGCCCTCTTCCACGCCGACGGCGCCGGCGACTTCTTCTACTCCGTCCGCGAGGCCCGCCGCGACGACCCGGACCGCCCCGGCGGCAAGCTCTCCGTCCTGCAGTGCTTCGGCTACCGCTGGAGCGGCCGCCACCGCCCGGAGGTCCGCGTCCGGACCCCCGACGCCGCCCGCATCCCCGGCGAACGCAGCGCGCTGCGGATCGCGCCCTTCCCCGCGCCGGACGCCCCGCCGTCCCTCGCCGGCGCCGCCTTCCTCGACGGCCGCCTCTACGTCTCCGACCGCCTCGCCGGCGGCCTCGCCGTCCATCCGCTGGACGAGCGCCCCGCCGAAAACCGCACCGACGTGCTACCCCGCGAGCGCCTCCTCCCGCTCGCCGACCCCGGCCCCGTCTGCCGCAGCCTCGCCGGCGGCCTCGTCGTCGCCTCCGGGCGCGACCTCTTCGCCCTCGCCGCCGGCCCCGACGCCCCCCTCGTCCCGCTCTGCTCCCTCCCCGCCGCCCCGGTCGCCCTCGCCGCCCGGAAGGGCGAGGTCTTCGCCCTGCTCCCCGGCTCCCACCAGATCCACGTCTTCGACCCCGCCACCGGCGCCGAGCTCCGCCGCATCGGCGAGCCCGGCGGCCCCTACCGCGGCCCCTGGCGCCCCGACCGCCTCGTGAACCCCACGGCGATCTGCCTCTCCTCCGACGGTTCCGCCCTCTGGGTCACCGAGGAGCGCATGAGCCCCAAGCGCCTCTCCCGCTGGGACCCCGCCACGGGCCATTGCGTCTACGAGAAGCTCGGCTCCGAGAGCTACGGCTCCCCCGGCGCCGGCATGGACCCCGACGACCCCGACCACTGGATCGCCCAGGACTGCGAGTGGCGCCTCGACCCGACGACCGGCGCCGGCCGCGTCGTCGCCGTGCTCCACCCCGAAACCCGCGAGGGCGACGGCTCCTGGAACGGCGCCCCCATCGCCAACCGCACCTACCGCTGGGTCCGTCGCGACGGCCGCACCTTCGTCATCGGCAACGACGCCCAGACCACGCTCTACGAGTACCGCGACCACCGGCTCGTCCCCCTCGCCATGGTCACCACCCCCGGCATCTTCAGCTACCATCTCGACGGGCGCCGGCGCCTCTGCGAGCCCGTCCTGCGGGCCTACATGAACGCCTTCCACGAGCAGAACCGCGACCGCCCCGTCCACGACGAGACCACCCTCATGCTCTGGCTCGACCGCAACGGCAACGAGCGCATCGACGAGGAGGAGCTCTCCTTCGCCGACCGCGAGGCCGACGCCGGCATCGGCTTCTGGGGCGCGTTCGTGAGCGACCTCGACTTCGCGATCCCCGTCTCCCGCAAGGGCGGCGTCGAGCTGCTCCGCTTCCGCGCCGGCGACCTTTCCCGCCCCGGCTCGCTCCCCGCGTGGTCGATCGAGAAGGCCTGGGCCGAGCGCGTCCGCTGCCCCGACCCGCTGCCCGCCGGCTCCTCCCCGCCGCACCACTGCGAAAGCGCCTCCGCCGCCGACGGCCACGCCCTCTCCCTCGGCGCCGCCCCGCACCTGCTCGCCTACGGGCCGGACGGCCGCCTGGCCTGGCACATGAAGAACCCGTTCCCCAACGTCCACGGCTCCCACGCCGCGCCGCTTCCCGTTCCCGGCGAACTGCAGGGCGTGCTGTTCGCGCTGGGGTCCGTCCCCATCCCCGGCGGCCTCGAACTGCTCGCCATCCAGGGCAACCACGGCCGCGTCTTCTTCGTCACCTCCGACGGCCTCTTCCTCGACGAGCTCTTCACCGACTGCCGCGTCTCCGAGCGCGCCGACGAGACCTGCGTCGGCGGCGAGGCCTTCGGCGGAAGCTTCCAGATGGACCGCGTCCACCGCGTCCCCGTCCTGCAGGCCGGCGCCGGCGGCTACCGCCACTACCGCATCCTCGGCACCGGGTCCGTCCGCGTCTCCTCCTCCTCCCTTGCCGTCTCCGCCGCCGACCTTGAGGCCGCCGAACGCCTCCATCCCGCCGTGCCCGCCTCCGAGCGCGCCGCCCCCGCCGCTACCCTGCCGCGCCTCGACGACCCCGCCGCCCCCCTCCCGCGCCTCGCCGAGTGGTCCTCCGGCAACTGGCACGTCTCCCTCTCCGGCGCCTGGGACGCCGCCCGCCTGCGCCTCCGCTACTCCGTCGAGGAGCCCTCCCCCTGGGTGAACAACGGCGACGACCCCTTCCTGGCCTTCAAGACCGGCGACTGCGTCGACCTGCAGCTCGGCACGCCCGGCCTTCTCCGGCTCCTCGTCGCCCCCGCCCCGGGCGGCGACCCATCCAAGCCCCCCGTCGCCGTCCTCTACCGCCACCGCATCCCCGCCTCCGAGAAGCCCTCCGCCCATCCCCGCGACTTCAACAGCCCCTCCCGCCGCTACACCGTCGACGACGCCGTCCTGGCCGACGACGTCGTCGCCACCGCCCGCCGCGACAACCCCGGCCACTACACCGTCGACGTCGCCGTCCCCCTCGCGCGGCTGGGTCTGGACCCCGCCACGCTCGCCGGCACGTCGATCCCCGCCGACTTCGGCGTCGTCTTCGGCGACCGCGACGGCACCGTCAACCTCTCCCGCGTCTACTGGGCCAACAAGGAGACCGGTCTCGTCAACGACGTCCCCGGCGAGATGATTCCCGCCCCCTCGCACTGGGGCACCCTGCGCTTCGCCCCCGCCGCCGCGACGGACGCCTCCGGCCCTGCGGCCGCGGCCGCCGCCGCGCCCGCGCCGCCGCCCCGGCCCGGGAAGCTCGTCTTCTCCGGATTTCTCGGCTCCGCCGGCGGCACGCCCCTCGCCGCACCCGTTGAGCGCTACGGCGCCGGCCCCGAGTTCGACCCCGCCCGCGGTCTGCTCTACGCCTCCGCGGGCGACGGCTTCGTCGCCGCGACCCGCCTCGACGGCACCCGCGCCGCCCTGCACCCGCTCCCCGGCGCCCCGCCGTTCTCGCGCTTCGACTCCCTCGCGCTCGCCCGCGACGGATCCCTCTTCGTCCTCGCCGGCGGTTCCGTCACCGCCGACGAGCGGGACGAGCGCGGCGGCGTCCTCTACCGCATCCCCGCCGGCGCCGCGCCCGACGCCCCCGCCGAGCGGCTCGACGCCGTCGGCCCCGTCAACGCCCTCTCCCGCTCCGAGCATGACGGCGCCCTCGTCCTTCACCAACGCCGCCGCGAGCTCGTCGCCCTCGACACCGCCACGCTCCGGACCCGCCCCCTCGGCGCCTTCCAGGCCGGCGGCGGACTCTACCTCGTCAACTTCCTCGACTGGGACCCCGCCGGCGCCCTGCGCTGGGGCTACGACCACCGCTTCGTCCACGCCCTGCCCGGCGACGGCGGCGCGCCCGCCGCCCCGCGCCGCATCTTCGGCCCGCGCGAGATCTCCATGGACCACGCCCGCTTCCTTGGACCCCACCTCTGGACGCTCCAGTCCGACACCGTCAAGCGCTTCGACGCCCTCACCTACGCCCCCGACCCCGGCGTCGTCCACGGCGGCACTTCCGGCGCCTTCCTCGGCTCCGTGGCCCGGAACCACGAGATGGAGCTCTCCGGCATCTGCTCCCTCGGCGACAACCTCTACGCGGTCCTCTCCGCCCGCAACGCCGCCCTCTACGTCCTGCGCTGGAACGGCGCCACCCGCCACCTCGACGAACTCCGCCGCATCGGCCCCGTCCCCGCCGCCCCCTCGCTCCTGCTCGACGACGCCGGCGCCGTCTTCGCGGACGGCCTCGTCTGGCACGTCGGCGACGCCCCGCTCGCCCCGCCGCGCGCCACCACGCACGCCCGCGGCACCTTCGGCGCCGCCCTCCTCCCCGACGGCACGGCCGTCCTCCTCGACCGCGAGGGCGACCGCGTCGCCTTCCGCCGCGGCTCCCTCGCCGGAGCCGCGTTCGGCGACGCCGACGGCCGCGTCCCCGCGGGCGAAGGCGCCGGCCCCTTCGCCGGCGCCACCGTCCGTCCCGTCCGCGACGGCTTCGTCCTCACCCGCTACGACGCCGCCGGCCGCGGCGTCCGCTTCGCCCTCGACCCTTCCGGCCGCGTCCGCGAGGGCGAAGGCGCCTCCCCCGCCGACGAGCCCCCGCCCGTCCCCGCCGGACTCCGGGCCGACGCCTGGGCCGTGGACGACGGCCGCATCGCCCTCGTCGACGCGGCCGCCGGCACCCTGCGCGTCGCCGACGTCGCCTCGGGCTCCGTGCTCGCCGCCATCGACGGCCTCTCCCGGCCCGACCGCGTCGCCTTCCGCGCGGGCCGCGTCCTCGTCCATGAGGCCGGCGCCCAGCGCCTTTCCTCCTGGAAGCTCGTCCTCCCGTAACCTCATAGCGGCAGGTTCCAGCGCACCTCTCGACCAGTCCGCCCTCCTCCACCGAAATCTATAACTATTTTTCATTATGATTTCAATGATTTATTTTTTTTCTTGATTTCTCTCCCTTTCCCGTGCTACTCTTTCCCCATGCCCTACGGATGTTCCTCCATCTCCCGCTACCGTTGGCGCGCCGACCGCGAGCCGGACGCGATCTACTCCGGTCTGTTCTCCCCCGCGA
>CAMOEO010000184.1 GCA_946612175.1 uncultured Verrucomicrobiota bacterium | reverse complement strand
CGGCGGCGGCGCGCGCGGCGCGGGCGCGCGCCGCGTCGAGCAGCGCGGAGACGTCGGCGACGGAGAGCACGTCCGGCAGGTCGCGGCGCCGCTTCGGGCCGCGCAGCGATGCGAGGGGCGGATCGGGGATCGCGCCCTCCCGCGCGAGGAAGCGGCCGAACGACCGCAGCGCGGAGAGCTTGCGGCGGACGGTCGCCGGCGCGGCCTCGGCCTGCGAGAGGCCGACGAGATAGGCGCGCGCCAGCGAGCGGTCGAGCTCCTTCCACGGATACGGCGGGGCGGCGGCGCTCCCCCAGGTGTACTCCGCGAACTGCCCGAGGTCGCGCGCGTAGCCGAGGCGCGTGTGCGGCGAGGCGTCGCGCTCCGTCGCCGCGAAGGCGAGGAAGCGCGCGACGAGCGGGTCGCTCTCGGCCCGGGGCCGGAGGGGGGCGCCGGAGGCGCCGTCGAGCGCGTGCATGGGCATGGGGCGGAGCGGACGCCGGAGGGGAACGGAGGCGGCGCGCGCCGGACCCCGGAGAAGGGGGACGGGCGCGCGCCGCGGGCGACGGCCGGAGCGGACGGCTAGCGGCCCTGGTAGAACGAGAACTCGGCGCGGCGGTTGCGGCTCCAGGCGCTCTCGTTGTGGCCGGGGTCGACCGGGTTCTGCTCGCCGTTGCTCACCGTCTGGATGCGGTTCGCGGCGACGCCCTCGGAGACGAGGCGCTCGCGGACGGCCTGGGCGCGGTACTCGCCGAGGGAGATGTTGTACTCGTCGGTGCCGCGCTCGTCGCAGTTGCCCTCGACGATGAGGACGACCGTGCCGTTCTGCTGGAGGAACTGCGCGACCACGGAGACCTTGGAGGCCTCGGAGGCGGGGACGGTCGAGTCGTTGTAGGCGAAGTAGACGGGCTGGATGTAGCCGGGCTTCTCGACGGGCGGAAGCGTGGCGAAGTTGGTGTCGGCGAGCGCGAGCTGGCCTTCGTCGAGGTAGCCGCCTTCGCCGATGAGCTCGGTGCCCTCGGGATCGAAGGCCGGGGCGTCCTCGCCCTTGTTCTTCCGGAAGGTCTTGCATCCGGTGGAGAGCGCGGCGACGGCCGCGAGCAGCAGCGCGGTACGGAGGATGTGGGAGGTGTTCATGGGGTGGGGTTGGGTAGGGTATGGGGTGGGTTTGTTCGTTGGAAGGGGGCTAGCGGACGGAGGAGGCGATGCCGTTCGCGGACCAGGAGGGGAGGAACCAGTCGCCCTCGTGCGAGAAGAGGACGCGCGGCGGGTCGGGGTTCTTCTCCGCCGTGTCGAGCACGACGAGGGAGCGCCGGTACCCGGCGGTGCGGGTGCAGACGACGTGGCGGCCGTCGGGGGCCCAGGACGGATCCTCGTAGTCCGTCCCGTCCTGCGGCGAGACCGCGCGCGGATGGGTCGACCACGGGTTCGCGTCGGGGTCGGCGACGAAGATGCGGTAGCGCGCGCCCTGCCGGCCGCAGAAGGCGATCCGACCGTCGGCGCTCCACTCGGGAGCGGCGCTGTCGCGGATCGAGCGGTCCTGCACGAGGAGGGTCGAGCGGCGCGACGCGACGTCCATCACGCGGCAGCGCGGGTAGCCGGAGCCCTCGTCGCTGGCGTAGGCGAGGCGGCGGCCGTCCGGCGACCAGGAGGGCGAGGCCTCGTTGGCGCCGCGGGAACTGGTGAGGCGCTCCAGGATCCGGCCGGGGGGCGGCGAGGCCGGGTCGATCAGGTAGAGGTCGACGCCGCCCGAGCGGGAGAGGACGATCGCCGCGCGCCGGCCGTCCGGCGAGAGCGTCGCGCCCTGGTTCATGCCGGGGTGGGAGGAGACCGCGCGGCGCCGGTACGGCACCGAGGAGAGGTCGACCTCGTAGGCGACCGGGCGCTTCGCCGTCCAGGCCGTGTAGAGGAACGCGTTGCGGCCGGGCTCCCAGTTCGGCGAGAGGCAGAGCTTGCCCTCCTGCATGATGCGGCGCAGGCGGCGGCCGTCCGCGTCGCACTCGTAGATGTCCGTCGCCCCGCGGACGCGGCCGACGCACAGGATCTTCGAGGACGCCATCGGCTCCTTGCCGAGCACCTCCCGCACGATGCGGTCGGCGAGCGCGTGCGCCTCGTCGCGCAGGGCGTCGGTCGGCGTCGGCCGCGACCCCGTCGCGCCGTTCCACGAGCGGCGGCTCGCCTGCAGGTTCCAGGACGCCTCCACGCCGTACGAGACGCCGGCCGAGGACGCGCGGATCGCGCCGGAGAGCACCACGGAGGCCGCGGGCTGGTCCACCGGGACGAACCACCCGGAGAGCGCCAGGTCGTTGCGGAGCGTCGCGAGCATCTCGCGCGCCGCGGGGGAGCCGTCCGTCCGAAGGGCGGCGAAGGAGACGGAATGGCGGTCGGCGCGCTCGGCGTTGGCGACGACGACGATGTCCGCCGCCCGGGCGGCGGGCGGGGACGCGAACGCGACCGCGAAAACGAGCGCGGCAAGAATGGGGGCGGAGGGGAAACGGGGCATGGGAGGGGACGAACGGGAAAGGAACGGGAAAGGCGAAGGCAACGGCGAAAAAGGATAGCATAGACCGCCGCCGCGGCGCAATCCAAAAATGGGCTCCGCGCGCCCTGCGAAATTCCCGTTGACTTGCGACCCCGGTTTCGGTATTCTCTTGCCCCGTTTTCCGCACCGAACCAGGAGCTCTTCCATGAAACAGGTCTACCAGCCCTCCAAGATCAAGCGCGTCCGCAAGATCGGCTTCCGCGCCCGCATGGCCACCGCCGATGGCCGCAAGGTCCTCAAGCGCCGCCGCCAGAAGGGCCGCGTGCGCCTCACGCAGGTCTAGGCGGGCTCGCGCGGGCGATGGCCGAGGCCACGACCGGCAGCACCGCGGAACCCACCGCCGGGGCGGAAACGCCCCGGCGGCGTCCCTTTCTATTCCCCAAGTCCGCGCGCATCGCCGCGCGCCGCCGCTTCGAGGCGCTGTACGCGACCCCCACCAAGCGCGTCGGGCGGTACCTGGTCGCGTGGCACGCCCCCTCCGAGACGGCGGAGAGCCGCCTCGGCGTGACCGCGGCCAAGCGCACGTTCCACGACGCCCACCAGCGCAACCGCGCCAAGCGCCTCGTCCGCGAGGCCTTCCGGCACCTGCGCCCCTCCTTCGCGGGCGGCCCGTGGGACCTCGTCCTCGTCGCCAAGCGCCGCATCCTCTCCGCGAAGGAGCCGGAGGTCCGCGCCGACCTCGAGCGCCTCTGCCGCGCCGACGGCCTCCTGCCCGCCGCGCGGGTCGCTGGGCCCATGCCGGAAGTCGCAAGTCCCGAGTCCTGCGACCCGGGACCCGAGACCTGCGACGCGAAACCAAAGGGTTCGCCGTGAAGCGCCTCGGCATCCTCCTCATCCGCGCGTACCAGATCGTCCTCGGCCCCTTCTTCCGCGGCGCGTGCCGCTTCGAGCCGAGCTGCTCGAACTACGGCATCCAGGCGATCTCCCGCTTCGGCCTTCTCCGCGGCTCGTGGCTCACCGCCCGCCGCCTCCTGCGCTGCCGCCCCTTCGGCCCCAGCGGCCCCGACCCCGTCCCCGAGACCTGGCCCGGCTTTCTCGCCCGGAGAGACCGATTTTCCTTTACACCGAAGCCTTGAACCCGTAGACTTCCCCGCCCTCCCATGAACAAGACCGACAAGATCATCGTCGCCCTCCTCGTCGTCCTCCTCGGCGGCTGGTTCTTCCTGTCCCAGCGGCAGCAGAAGGAATACCGCGCCGCCATGGACGCCTACAAGAAGGCGCACCCCGAATACCTCGAGCAGCTCCGGGGCGGCGGCACCAACGCCGTCCCCGCGGAAGCCGCCCCCGCGGGCCCCGCCGGCCCCACGACCCTCTCCGCCGCGCCGGCGGACCCCGCCGCCGCGGACCCCGCCGCCGCGGAGCCCGCCCCGACGCCCCCCGAGGGGGACCCCGCCACGGACGAGCCCGAGCGGACGCTCGTCGTCTCCAACGCGGTGGTCGACCTCGCCTTCACGAGCAAGGGCGGCGCCCTCGCCTCCGCGACGCTGCGCGAGTACCGCCGCGAGCTGGCCGAGGACTCCGGCCCCGTCGTGCTCGACTTCGCCGGCGAGCCCGCCCTCGCCCTCTCCGGCATCCCCGGCCTCGGCGCGCGGGCGGACTTCTCGCTCGAGGAGGCGGGCGGCGCCGTCCGCATGGCCGCCGCCTCGCCCGGCGGGCTCTCGCTCGAGCGCACCGTCGCCTTCACCAACGGCTACCACCTCGTCGTCACCGACGTCTTCCGCAACGGCTCCTCCGCCCCGCTCCCGCTGCCCGCCTTCCGCATCGGGCTCGGCCCCGTCGCGCCCGTCGGGAGCGCCGCCCGCGGCATCGGCGCGATCGGCCCCACGGAGGGCATCGACGTGCGCGCCCGCGATGCGCGCGGCCGCGTCCGCACCCTCGAGCAGAACGCCGCCCTCTCGCTGCAGAAGGGCGTCACCCGCTCCTTCGCCCAGATGTTCGGCGGCGCCGGCGGCGGCTGCTCCGCGCCGACGATCCCGCCCTCCGCCCCGCTCGTCGCGACGGACGACTTCGCGCCCGCGGGCGGCGGGATCGAATGGATCGCCGTGCGCGACCGCTTCTTCGTCGAGATCCTCACCCCCGCGGCCCCGGCGCAGTCCGTCCGCTCCGCCGTCCGCCGCAACGAGACCGCCGCGGGCGCGCCGCTCTCCGTCGCCGCCCTCTCCGCCTCGCTCGGCTACCCCGCCGAGGAGCTCGCCCCCGGCGCCGAGGCCGTCCGCTCCTACTCGCTCTACGTCGGGCCGCGCAAGATGGACGAGCTCCGCCGCGAGGGCCCGGCGCACCTCGACGTGATGCGCTTCGGCACGTGGTCGTGGTTCTGCCGCGGGCTGCTCGACCTGCTCAACCTCATCCACCGCGTCGTCCCGAACTACGGCTGGTCGATCGTCGTGCTGACGTTCCTCGTCCGCCTCGTCCTGCTCCCGCTCTCCCGCAAGAGCCAGAAGAGCATGCGCAAGATGAGCGAGCTGCAGCCGAAGATGAAGGAGATCAACGAGAAGTACAAGGACGATCCGCAGAAGCGCCAGGCCGAGACGATGCGCCTCTACGCGGAGAACCACGTCAACCCGCTCGCCGGCTGCCTTCCGATGCTGATCCAGCTCCCGATCTTCATCGCGCTCTTCACGGTGCTGCGCTCCAGCGTCGAGCTGCGCTTCGCGCCGTGGCTCTGGGTCGCCGACCTCTCGGCGCCGGAGGGGCTCTTCAAGGAGTGGTTCCCGTTCGGCGGGCTCAACCTCCTCCCGATCGCGATGGCCGCGACGATGGCGCTGCAGAGCCTGCTGACGCCCTCCGCGGGCGACCCGAAGCAGCAGCGCATGATGGCGGTCATGATGCCGCTCATGATGCTGTACTTCTTCTACGGCTACGCCTCCGCCCTGAGCCTCTACTGGGCCGTCTCGCAGGCGCTCGCCATCGCGGGGCTCTGGTGGGCCCGCCGCGAGGGCGCCAAGGCCGCGCCCGGCGCCGGCGCCGACGGCTCGTTCACGCAGAAGGACGGCTCCGTCGTCATCCCGCCGCCGCGGCGCCGCTAGCGCGCGCCCGCGGCGCGGAGCCGCCCTCCCCCGCCCCGACGATGCAACGCCTCTTCGAGCTCGACGCCCGGAACTACGACCCCGGCTGGCCGCGCCGCCGCCGCCCGTCGGTCCGCGCCGTGATCCGGCGCGGGCGCGCGGTCGCCGTCGTCCGCTCCCTGCTCTACGACTACTGCAAGTTCCCGGGCGGCGGCATCGAGCCGGGCGAGACGCCCGAGGAGGCGCTCCGCCGCGAGGTCGCGGAGGAGGCCGGCCTCGCCGTCGTCCCCGGCTCGCTCCGCCCCCTCGGCTCCGCCCTGCGCATCGAGCGCTCCCCGGGGCGCGAGGAGGTCTTCGAGCAGGAGAACCTGTACTACCTCTGCGACGTCGAGCCCGGCCCGCCCGGCCCACGCCGCCTCGACCCCTACGAGGCCGAGGAGCGCTTCGAGCTGCAGTGGCTCGACCCCGCCGCCGCGGCCGCCGTCAACCGCCGCCCCGGCCACGGCCCCAAGAGCCCCCTCATGATCGAGCGCGAGGCGCGCGTCTTCGACCTCCTCGCCGCCGAGCGCCCCGCCGCGCCGCCGGAACCCTCCGACCGCCCCGCAGCAAGGTAGGCGCCGCCGTCCCTATCGCGGGCGGCGGACCGAGCAG
>CAMOEO010000183.1 GCA_946612175.1 uncultured Verrucomicrobiota bacterium | reverse complement strand
ACGGCGGCGTCTTCGAGATGAACCCGAAGAGAACCTTCCTCGAGCCCGCCGAGTACAACGCCGGCCCTGGCGACGACGACGGCGCGGGGCTTGGGTGGACGGTTGCTCGAGGCGGATCATTGCGAACGTGGAACGGGTTGGACGGCGTTTTCGGGGTTTGGGAGGGGCTGTTCCCTAGGGAGGGTAACAAAATTCCCATGCCCCCTTTGTTGCCGCTACCATACAGGACGGCGGCGGGGCGCGTCAAGGAGTTTCTTCACGCGCTCGCGCGGGCGGGCGGCGGCGGCGCATCCACGGGCACACCGCCGGGCGTGCCGGGCGCGACGCGCCGGTAGCACTTGAGCAGGCCGCGAATTTCGCGGAGCGGACGCGGAGGAGGTCGTGACGCTGAAAGGTTTGATGCTTAAAAATGTGAACATTCATCTGATGTTTGATGCTTAAAAATGTGCAGTCTTTGAATATGTACGATCGCTAAAAACGTGCAAGCCACTTGACTTTCATCCGCCGATTGTGCGAGAATCCCCTTCGTCGGACAACAAAGGGGATCAACAGGATGTTCAGGCGAAAGATCTACGACACGATGCTGGAATGGAAGCGCCGTTCGCGCGGCCGAACGGCGCTTCTCGTCGAGGGCGCGCGCCGGGTCGGCAAGACCACGGTCATCGGCGAGTTCGGCAGGCGCGAATACAAATCGGTCGCGATGGTCGATTTCACGAAGCCGAACCGAAGGGTGGTGTCGGCGATCCGCAACCATCCCGACGACCTGAACGTGCTGTTCGCGGAGCTGAGCTTCGCCTACAACGTCCGGCTCTACGACCGGGATTCGCTCATCGTGTTCGACGAGGTGCAGCGCTGTCCCCAGGCGCGGCAGCTCGTGAAGGCGCTTGTCGCGGACGGCCGCTACGACTACATCGAGACGGGGTCCCTGGTCTCCCTCCGCAGGCACGTCAGGAACATCACGATTCCGTCCGAGGAGGAGGCCGTCGGGATGTATCCCATGGACTTCGAGGAATTCCTCGACGCCCTGGGCGACACGGTGACGTGGCCCAAGGTCGCCGAGGCGTATGCCGGGCTCCGCCCGATGGGCGAGAGCTTCCACGAGACCACCATGCGCCGGTTCCGCGAATACCTGCTCGTGGGCGGGATGCCGCAGGCCGTCGCCAAATACGCGGAGACCCGGAACTTCGGAGAGGTGGACGTCGTGAAGCGGTCGATCCTCAAGCTCTACCGCGACGACATCGCCAAGTTCGCCGGCGCGTCCGCCCCCAAGGTCCGGCGCATCTTCGACGGCATCCCCGGACAGCTCTCGAAGAAGGAGAAGCGCTTTTCGCTCGCGTCGCTGGACAGCGGCGCGCGGCGACGCTCCTACGAGGCGTCCTTCCTGTGGCTTGCCGACGCGAAGGTCGCCAACATCGCCTACAACGCGACCGATCCCGGCGTCGCCCTGGCGCTCACCGAGGACGATTCGACGATGAAGGTCTATTCGGCCGACACGGGGCTGATGATCTCGCAGACCCTGGGCGACAGACCGTTCACGGAGGGGGCGCTCTACGAGGAGGTCTATTCCGGCGATCTGGGGATCAACGAGGGAATGGTGATCGAGAACAGCGTGGCGCAGGCGCTGACCGCGGCCGGCCGGCGGCTGTTCTTCTACTCCCGGTACGATCTGCAGACCGCGGCCAACCGGATGGAGATCGACTTTCTGATCCGCCGCGGCGACCGGATTTGCCCCGTCGAGGTGAAAAGCGGCCGCAACTACGCCCGCCACGCCTCGCTCGACAAGTTTCGTGAGAAGTTCGGCGACCGCCTTGGCGAATCGTTCATCCTCTGCACCAAGGACGTGGCGCAGAAGGACGGCATTATCCGGCTTCCGCTCTATATGGCCTCGTGCCTGTAACGGCGGCGATTCGCGTGAACTCCTTTGAACACTTCATCGCGTTTGCCGCGACAGCCCCGGCCATCGAGGAAGCGCTTCTCGAAGCCGGATGCGACTACGCGGAGGTGGACGAGTGAGCCTGTCGCCCCGAACAAAGACACGCCTCCGCCGCCTCGCAGCCAAGTATGAGACGGCGGCCTTCGTGGACGGCGATCCCATCCGCTTCCTGCACACGGCGAGCGGCCCCGGGGTCGAGACGATGGCGTTCGTGGCGGCGTGTCTGAGCTACGGAAGCCGGAAGCAGTTCCTGCCGAAGATCCAAGAGCTCGTGGACATGGCCGGCGGGGACGTCCACGGGTGGATTCTCGAAGGCCGGTACGCCAGGCGTTTCCGGGCCGGCGACGGCCGTAGCTTCTACCGGCTTTTCTCCTACGGGAAGATGCACGAGCTGTTCGCCGCGCTGCGGGCGCTCCTGCGGCGCCACGGCGGCCTCGGCGCCTTCCTGCGGGCAAACGGCGCCACGACCGCGCCGGCGGCCCTGTGCGCGCTCTGCGGGGCTTTCGCGGGCAGGGCGGCACCCATCGTCCCCAAGGACTGCACCTCGGCCTGCAAGCGGCTCTGCCTGTTCCTCCGCTGGATGGTCCGCGACGGCTCCCCGGTCGACTACGGACTGTGGAGCGACTGGTTCGACAAGTCGACCCTCATCGTCCCGCTCGACGTCCACGTCCTGCGGCAGGCCCGGCACCTCGGGCTCGTCAGGACGAACGCGGCGACGATGCGCACGGCGCTCGAGATCACCGCGCGCCTGGCCGAGGCGTTCCCCGGCGACCCGTGCAGGGGCGACTTCGCCCTCTACGGACTCGGGATCGACGAGGAGTAGTCAGCGGAATGGTTCGAACGTGACGGTCGCTTCGCCGGATCCCAGCGCCTCGGCAAGGCCGTCGGTGGAAACGAGCCGCCCGATGCGCGTGTAGGAGTATCCGCCGGCGGCGCCGTAGAAGAGAACGAGGCAGTCCGATCCGTAGAGCATCAGGTCGCCCGCCGCGATGGCGTCGCAGTGGCTGGCGTTCGTCGGCAGGGTCACGCCATAGCAGTACTTCTCGTTTCCGTTCAGCTCGTTCATCGGGATCGTGAGCGGCAGCTTCTCGAGGAACGCGCGGCCCGTTGCGGTGTTCTCGACGACGGCCGCAAAGCGCTTGCCGCCGACGGAGACCGAGATCGCCCGGCTTTCCGCTTCGTCCGCCCGGCCGATGATCTTGATGAATTGAGCGTTTTTCATTGGAAGGTTTGAATAGGCCAGCGTGATTTCCAGGGCGCCGACGATTTCGGATGGCGACGTCGAGATCTCCTTGGCAAACGGACGTTGTTCGCGCGTGACATCGTTCGTGGACAGAATCGTGCCCAGCGCTCCGAGGGATTCGGCCCATGCGACATAGATCGTGTTGTTGAAGTCGCGCGCGAGGGAGTCTGAGTCACCATCGGAAAGCACGGCGTTCATGGAAAGCGAATGGAGGCCGTATTTGTCCAGATCGAACCCGGTCATGGCGATGTAGGAAAAGGTCGTGGCTGCATCGAGGAACCCCGGCGCCTTGACGATATGGAGCGTCGCTTCCTTCTGGATGTTGTAGTCCGCAAGCGTGTGTCCGTCTTCGATGGTTCTGCCGGCGAAGATGAGTTTTTGCTGCTCGGTCGGGATTCCCTCCTTGTCCTCGATCTTCGCCTTGACGTTCTCGATGGAGTCTCCCGGTTCGACCTCCAATGTGATGGTCCTGCCCGTCAGGGTCTTGACGAATATCTGCATGGCCGCCGCGTTCGTCGCGAGGCAGAAGGCGACGATGAGTGCAAGGTGGCGGATGAGCGCAGGGAACAAGTGGCGTGGCATGGCATGTAGTCTACCACACCGCCGGCGGCGGTGAAAGCCCGGTTTTGCGCGCTGGGGGACGTTCTGGTAGAATCGCCGCCATGAACCTCACCCTTTCCCGCGCCAAGGAACTGCTCGCCACCACGACGAGCGACCCGCACCTGATCGTCCACGCCACGAACGTTCGGGTCTGCATCGATGGCATGAAGCCCTACGCGGCCGAAACCGGGCTGCTGCCCAAGGCGTGACTCCCTTCGCCGCCATCGACTTCGAGACCGCGAACCGCGATGCCGCAAGCGCGTGTTCGCTCGGCATCGTGTCCGTCGGCGCCGATGGGACGCAGACGGAATGGAATCGGCTCATCCGGCCGCCCGTGACAAGGTTCGAGCCCGGTTTCGTCGCCATCCACGGCATCCGGCCGGAGGACGTCGAGGACAAGCCCGAGTTCCCTGCGTTCTGGCCGGAGATCGCCTCGCTCCTGCGCGGCCGCGTCGTGTTCGCCCACAACGCCCAGTTCGACATGGGAGTCCTCGGCGCGACGCTCGACCGCTACGACCTGCCGGAGGTTCCGTTCCGGTTCGGCTGCACGGCCAGGCTCGCGCGGCACGTCTGGGCCGGGCTGCCGCGTCACAGGCTCGACGTCGTGGCCGGCGCGCTCGGCTTCTTCTTCCGCCACCACGACGCCCTCGAGGACGCCCGCGCCTGCGCGTTCATCGTCCGCAAGGCGCTTGAGCGCTCCGGCACGGACGACGTCGAGGTGATGATGAAGACCCAGCGGCAGCGGCTTCACGCGTTCAGGGTCGCGCGATCCCATCGGGACTACGGACTCTGCGGGGAACTGCTGTAGGCATTGCCGGGAAAGTCCGGCGTTCCGCACTCCGCCCGCGCGCCGCAACCGGCCGGCGCGTCGGAGCCGCGCAGGGCCGCTTTGCGTCGGCGCCGCCGTTCTGATAGAATGCGGGGCATGAACACCGTCACCCTCGGCCGCACCGGGCTCGCCGTCCCGCAGAACGGCTTCGGCGCGTTGCCGATCCAGCGCATCCCAAAGGCGGACGCCGTCCGCCTGCTCCGCCGCGCGTTCGACGGCGGCATGCGCTACTTCGACACCGCGCGCGCCTACTCGGACAGCGAGGAGAAGGTCGGCGAGGCGTTCGCGGGCGGCCTGCGCGACGAGATCGTGCTCGCGACGAAGACGATGGCGAAGACGCCGGCCGCGTTCCGCGAGCAGCTCGAGACGTCGCTGCGCACGCTCCGCACGGACCGCATCGACGTCTACCAGTTCCACTGCGTGGGGCAATGCTGGCGGCCGGGCGACGGCTCCGGGATGTACGAGGAGATGCTCGCGGCGAAGGCGGCCGGCAAGATCCTCCACATTTCCGTCACCGCGCACCTCGTCGCCGTCGCCGAGGAGTGCGTCGATTCGGGGCTCTACGACACGCTGCAGTTCCCGTTCTCCTACCTGGCCTCCGACCGGGAGGTCGCGCTCGTGAAGCGCTGCGAGGCGGCGAACGTCGGCTTCATCGCGATGAAGGGCCTCGCCGGCGGTCTCATCACGCGCTCCGACGCCGCGATGGCGTTTATCTCCCAGTTCCCGAACGTCGTCCCCATCTGGGGCGTGCAGCGCGAGAAGGAGCTGGACGAGTGGCTCTCCTACATGGACGCCACGCCGTCCATGACGCCGGAGCGCCGGGCGCTCATCGAGCGCGACCGGAAGGAGCTCTCCGGCTCCTTCTGCCGGGGCTGCGGCTACTGCATGCCGTGCCCGGCCGGCATCCAGATCAACAACTGCGCGCGGATGTCGCTGATGCTCCGCCGGGCGCCGTCCTCGGCCTGGCTCACGCCCGCGTGGCAGGCGGAGATGGCGAAGATCGACCACTGCGTCAACTGCCGCCGCTGCGCCTCGCGCTGCCCCTACGGCCTCGACACGCCGAACCTCCTGCGAGCCAACCTCGCCGACTACCGCCGCGTCCTCGCCGGGGACGTGAAGGTCTGAAGCGCGCACTCGTCCTCGAAGGCATGACCCCCTCCTGGGAACGACTCCGCACGCGCCTGGCCGGGTCCAGGTTCCGGTCGCGGTTCAAACTCGCCGACGCCGACCGGGCCTATGTTGCGCGCGCCGGGTGGGAGACGCTCCGCTCGCAGGCGGAGACGATCGTCCGCGAACGGCTTGCGCCGGCGTCACCAAGGAACGACGGCCGCCAGACGCCCATGCGAGGGCATCCCGTGTTCATCGCGCAGCACGCCACCGCGACCTGCTGCCGGGGGTGCCTCTTCAAGTGGCACGGCATCCCGGCGGGACGTCCGCTCTCCGATGCGGAGGTCGAGCACGTCGTTTCATGTCTCCTCGCCTGGATTCGCGAGAAGGCCGGCGACCTGTCGGGGTTCCCCGTTCAAACGACGCTGCCGATCTGACGGTCAGTGCGATCCGAACGCCTCCTCCGTTGCGAGG
>CAMOEO010000182.1 GCA_946612175.1 uncultured Verrucomicrobiota bacterium | reverse complement strand
ATGCAGCGCCCCGGGATCGACGTCATCACGCGCAACTGGTTCGTCGCCAACACGGCCAGGCAGTGCGTCTCCGCCGCGCGCCAGGACGGCCGCCGCTTCCGCCTCGTCGAGCTGCACGCCGCCACGGGCTGGGACTTCCCGCTCGAGGGCTTCAAGGCGATCGCCGAATGGCTGCTCGCGCTCGGCGTGAACTTCCGCGTCCCGCATCTGGCGTGGTACTCGATGGAGGGCCGCGCCAAGCGCGACTACCCCGGCAGCCTCTTCCGCCAGGCGCCGTGGGCGCCGCGCGCCAGGGCGCTCGAGGACCGCCTCGCGCGCATCACGGCCGCGGTCTCGGCCGGGCGCGACGCCGCGGAGCTGCTCGTCGTCCACCCGATGGACTCCGCCCAGGGGCTCCGCCTCCGCGCGAGGCCCGCGCCGCTCGCCGCGCTCGAACGCGACTTCGTCGCGCTCACGAACGAGCTCCTGGCGGAGAAGGTCGACTTCGACTTCGGCGACGAGGACGCGCTCGCCGCCCGCGCACGCGTCCGCCGCGGCGCCGCCGGCGCGCCGCCCGCGATCCGCCTCGGCCGCGGGCGCTACCGCGCCGTCGCGCTCCAGCCGCTCCTCACGATCCGCACCTCCACGCTGCGCCTGCTGCGCGCCTTCGCCGCCGCCGGCGGCGAGGTGCTCTTCTGGGGCGAACCGCCGGCGCGCCTCGACGGCCGCCCGTCAGTCGCGCCCGCCCGTGCCTTCGCCGCGTTCCGCCGCGTCGCCTCCGCCGCCGCTCTCGCCCGCGCCGCGGCGCCGTCGCTCGCCCGCGTCCGCGTCCGGGAGCGCGGGCGCACCGTCCGCCCCGCGCTCTGCCTCGTGAACGAGACGTCCGCGCGCACCGTCCTCTTCGTCTGCAACCTCGGCTGCGAGTTCCCCGAGGCCGGGCGCATCATGGACATCCCGCCGCCCGCCGGACGCACCCTCGCGTTCCCCGGCGCGGAGATCGCGCTGCGCGCCCCCGCCGGCCGCCGCGTCGTCGAGCTCCTGCCCGATGACGGCGCCTCGCGCCCCGTCCCCTTCCGCTACGAGCGCGGCGCCTACCGCTTCGCCGCCCCGCTCGCCGCCCGCGAATCGCGCCTCTTCGCAGTGGAACGGGCGGACGGGGACGCTTCCACGGCCCGTCCGCAGGCCGGACGCGCCGCGGGCGCGTCCCTGCCTTCCCGCGGCCCCTACGGCATCCGCCTCTCCGAGCCGAACGTCCTCGTCCTCGACCAACCCGTCGCATGCTCCGCCGACGGCGCAGCGCTCGGCGGCGGCTACGTCCTCGACCTCGACGATGCCGTCCGCGCGCGCATCGGCGCGCCGATCCGCGTGAACCGCGTCCCGCAGCCCTGGACGACGCTCGGCGATCCGCCCGGCCCGTCGGCCGACGTCCGGCTCGACTACGAAATCCGGTGCCGCGTCCCGCCCGCGGGCGCCTGCGGCCTCGCGCTCGAGCGCGCCGCCGCGTTCTCCATCGAGCTCAACGGCCGCCCGCTCCGCGCCGCCCCGCGCGGCTGGTGGGTCGACCCCGCGCTACCCGTCGTCCCGGTCCCGGCCGGACTCCTGCGCGCCGGGGAGAACCGCCTCGCGCTGCGCCTGCGCTACGATGCGCGCCATCCCGGCCTCGAGGCGTGCTACCTGCTCGGCGACTTCGGCGTCGGCCGCGACGGCGCGCTCGCCGCGCCGCCGCGCCGCCTCCGCCCCGGCGACTGGACCGCGCGGGGGCTCCTGCACTACGCCGGTAACGTCGAATGCCGCGTCCCCGTCCCCGCCGCCGCGCGCCGCGCCGCGGCGGCCGGCGCGCGCATCGCCGTGCGCGTCCCGCGCTTCGACGGCACCGCGATCGAGTTCGCGATTCCCGGAGGGGCGCCCGTCTTCCGCGGCTGGCCGCCGTACGAGGCCGTCTTCGGGCCCGAGCTCGCGGACGCGCGCGAACTCCTCGTGACGCTCTACGGCCACCGCCGCAACGCCTTCGGCCCGCTCCACTTCGGCGCGCCGGACCCCGCCTGGCTCGGCCCGAACGAGATGCGCGCCTTCCGCGAGGCGCGCCCCCGGGTCGTTCCCTTCGGACTTCCCGTCCCCGTTGTTTTTCTGCGACCCGCCGCCGGGGATGCCGCTTCAAGGGGCACGGCAGCCTACACTTTCGTGTAGTTGCCAGACAACGGACGGTGTGGTAGATTGACGCCGTGCCGTTCCCCAAGGGACGGCACATGGAAAACCGAGCAGGGGTCTCGACCTGCGTTTTTCGTCCCGATTCGCCGAAGCCGAGGGAGCGATGCCGTTCCGTCGCATCTCCAACCAACGCAAGCAGAAACGACGTCATGAGCTGGTACGACTGGCTGATCCTGATCCTCCCCGTGTGCTTCGTGATGTACATGGGGTTCCGCACCCGGCGCTACGTGCGCGGCGTGTCCGACTTCCTCTCGGCCGGGCGCCTGTGCGGGCGGTATGTGATCTCGATGGGGGACGTGGCCAACTCGCTTTCGATCATCGGGCTCGTCGGCTACATCGAGATGCGGTACAAGACGGGCTTCTCGGTCGGCTTCTGGAGCTCCGTCCTCGCGCCCCTGTGGATCGTGCTGGGGCTCACGGGGTACATCGCCTACCGCTTCCGCGAGACGCGCGCGATGAGCCTCGGGCAGTTCCTGGAGATGCGCTACAGCCGGCGCTTCCGCATCGTCGCGGCGGGGCTCCGCTCGCTCGCGGAGATGCTCGCCAACATGATCATGCCCGCCATCGCGGCGCGCTTCTTCATCCAGATGCTCGACCTGCCGCAGACGTACCACGTCCTCGGGATCGAGCTCTCGACCTACGTGTCGCTCATGATCCTCTTCCTCACGCTCGCGATCTCGCTCATCTGTTTCGGCGGGACGCTCGCGCTCGTGATCACGGACACGATCCAGGGCATGATCCTCTACCCGGCACTGGCCATCTTCGTGGTGTTCCTCTTCTGGAAGTTCTCGGTGGGCGGCGAGATCATGCCGGTGATGGCCGACCGCGTGGCGGGGGAGAGCTTCATCAACCCCTACGACATCTCGAAGCTGCGGGACTTCAACCTCTTCACGGTCGTGATCGTGGCGGTCTACGGGACGGTCATGAACCGAGCCAACTGGATCGGCGCGGGCTATTCCTCCGCCGCGAAGAGCCCGCAGGAGCAGAAGATGGCGGGTCTGCTCGGCACCTGGCGTAACGCGATCATCAACGTGTTCTACGTGCTGATCGCCGCGGCGCTCATCGCCTTCCTGAACCACAAGGACTTCGCGCCCGAGGCCAACGCCGTCCGCAAGGACCTCTCCGTCCGCGTGGCGGACGCCGTGTTCAAGAACACGTCGGCCGATCCGTCCAACACGGATCCGCACCTCCGCGAGGTCGTCAAGGCCGCCGTTGCGGCCGTCCCGCCGCAGGTTCACGAGATCGGCGTCGATCCGCCGCTCTCGCAGGACCGGAACCTCGACACCGCGTTCCTCGACGTCATCCACGGCGCGCTGAAGGACGACGCGCGCGACCGGAAGACCGCCGAGCTCGACGCGGCGGGCGTGGTCGGCGAGGCCCGCGAGAAGGCGCTCATCGACGCCGAGGGCAAGGCCAACGACGCCTTCCAGCGGTGCCGCACGCTCTACTACCAGCAGAACCTCTCCGTCACGATGCGGGCGCTGCTGCCGCCGGGGCTCTTCGGACTCTTCGCGCTGCTGCTCTTCCTGGCGATGCTCTCCACGGACGACACGCGCATCTACAGCGCCGCGCTCACGCTCGCGCAGGACGTCGTGCTGCCGCTGAAGAAGAAGCCCTTCACGCCGCGCGGGCACCTGTGGATGATCCGCATCGTCTCCATCTGCATCGGCGTGTTCTTCCTCGCCGGCTCCTACTGGATGAAGCAGATGGACTACTACAACATGTTCGTCGTGCTCGTCTGCGCCATGTGGGAGGGCGGCGCCGGCGCGGTCATGACCTTCGGGCTCTATACGCGCGTCGGCACGACGGCCGGCGCGTGGACCGCGCTCGTCACGAGCGTCTCGCTGAGCGTCTCCTACGTCTTCGTCCAGCTCAAGTGGGCGGAGACGGTGTACCCGGCCATCGCCAAGGCGGGGCTCGTCGAGTCCTTCGACCGCGCCCTGCGGTGGCTCTCGTCGCCCTTCGAGCCGTACATCCACTGGCAGATGGACGCCGTCAAGTGCCCGGTGAACGCCATCGAGTTCAACTTCTTCCTCTCGGTCCTCTGCGTCATCCTGTACCTCGGCGTCTCGCGGCTCACGTGCCGGAAGCCGTTCAACCTCGAGCGCATGCTGCACCGCGGCAAGTACGGCCTCGGCGAGAAGCGCGAGATCCGGCAGAAGTGGACGCTGCGCACGGTGTTCTCCAACCTCATCGGCATCACGCCGGAATACAGCCGTGGCGACAAGGCGATCGCGTGGGGAGTGTTCCTCTGGAGCTTCGTCTACGGATTCCTTCTGGCCTTCGCGGGCGTGGTCGTGTGGAACGTCTTCCGGCCGTGGCCGGTCGAGTGGTGGAGCTGGTATTTCGTCATCCAGTTCTTCATCGTCCCGTGCCTCCTGGCCTGCGTGACCACGGTGTGGTTCGGCGTGGGCGGCTTCATCGGCCTGCGCCAGCTCTTCCGCGACCTGGCCGCCCGCAAGGAGACGAACGACCTGGACGACGGCCGCGTCGAGGGGCACGTCTCCCTCGCCGACAAGGCCGCCCTTGAGGAGGTTGACGAGAAGACGGAGTAGCGCGGGCCTGGCCTCCCCTATGCTCCGCTTTTCAGAGACATCGGAACGGCACGGAACGAGGAGTTCCGTGCCGTTCCGGGGCTATGTGTTCTTTCGGGAAGTGCGCTAGACGTAGTCGACCACGCTCGCCCAGTGGGAGAGCAGGTCGAGCGTCTTTTGGTCCTCCGCCTTGGCCGATTCGGCGGCGGCGACGACCGGAAGCCACTTCTGCACGTCGGGGACCTGCGCGCCGAGGGCCTCGCACGCGAGGGCCATGTACTTCTCCGCGGCGGCGACGTGGCCCGAGAGCCAGAAGAGCAGGTAGGAGCGCGCGACGTCGGCCAGCGGGTCGCCCAGGCGCACGTGCGCCCAGTCGATGACGCGCCAGTCGCCCTTCGGCGTGATGATCACGTTGGAGGGGTTGAAGTCGCCGTGGCAGAGCGCGGTGCCGCGCGGGAGCCCCTGCAGCCGCACGTGCAGGTCGTAGCGCGTCTCGCGCGGGAGCGGCGAGGCGCTGATCTGGCGGTCGAGCTTGTCGGAGAGGTTGCCCATGCGGGCGGAGGTCTTCTTGAAGATCTCCGCCTGGATCGCGACGAACTGCGCGAGCAGTCTGTCGAGATGGCGCTTGTCGGCGGCCATCGCGTCGGCGAGGGTCTTGCCCGCGACGAACTCGCGGCGGATGCACCAGTGCTCGCGGAGCTTGAGAACCTCGAGCACCTTCGGGACCGGCAGGCCGGTCTCGGCGGCGCGGGCCTCGTTCATGGCCTCGTTGAGGATGTCGCTGACCTTGTATTCCGGCCCGAAGATCTTCAGGACCGTGGCGCCGTCGCGCACGATGAGCTTGCCGGTGCGCTCCTGCAGGACCTCGTCGCCCGCAGCGGGGGCCTTCTTGGCGGGCTTGGAGACCTTGGGGGCTTTGGTGACTTTGGCGACCTTGGCGGCGGCCTTGTCGGTAGAGGACTTTTTCATGGTGGTGTGAAAGCGTTTGCGATTTTTTAACACGTCGAAGTCGGCGACCGAAGGTCGTTAGACTTCGACATGTTTCCCGTAGTAGGCGTTGAGGTACATCTGCTTGATCTCGGAGACGAGCGGGTAGCGCGGGTTGGCGCCGGTGCACTGGTCGTCGAAGGCCTGCAGGGCCATGTCGTCGAGGCGGGCGAGGAAGTCCTTCTCGTCGGGGACGTAGTCGCGGATCGTCGGCTTGATGCCGATGCGCTTCTGGAGCGCGCGGATCGCCTTGAGGAGGTTGTTGAACTTCTCGCCCTTGGACGCGCCGCCGATGCCGAGCGCGTCGGCCACCTCCAGGTAGCGTTCGAGCGCGTGCGGGTAGGCGTACTGCGGGAACGTGCCCATCTTGCGCGGCACGGGGTCGGCGTTGAAGCGCAGGACCTCCTCCATCATGAGCGCGTTGGCGATGCCGTGCGGGATGTGGTGGAAGGCGCCGAGCTTGTGCGCCATCGAGTGCATCACGCCGAGGAACGCGTTGGCGAAGG
>CAMOEO010000181.1 GCA_946612175.1 uncultured Verrucomicrobiota bacterium | reverse complement strand
CGAGCGGCCAGGGGGGAGCGTCTGGTGCGGAGCGGTTCACGGGGAGGATGCTACCGGAACGGCGCGGGCGAGTCAACCCCTCTGCGGCCCGAAAACGCAATTCCCACACTTCCCCACAATCTGGAAAATCCGGCTCCTCTGCGATTGAGGAACTGGCGTGGGCGGGCGGATGATTTTCGCATGGTTCTCTCCGTTCGTTGTTGTGCCGCTGGCGGCTAGGTTTAAAGGGTTGAAGGGGTTGAAAGGGTGAAGTTGCGTGGCGGGGCTTTTCGCAATGCTGAATGATGAATGCTGAATGGGGCGGGCAGGGGCTAGGGTTGGGCGGCCTTGCACGGCGTGGCTTTCTGCCACGCCGGCTACGCCCGGGTGTCGCGGCTTCGCCGCTCGATGGGGGCGGGGTTCGCGTTCATTATCTCGTGTCAGTCAAACCACCATTCGACGGCGGCCGTGGGAAGGAGGAGCAGGGGGAGGTACAGGGTGAGGAATGCGGACGCCGAAAGGGTCGCCGAGACGCGGAAGAGAGAGAGGGCGGCCCTGCGCCGCCAGTTCGCGAAGACCGGGACGGCCGCCGCGAGCGCGAGGATTCCGGCGGCGATGCCCGCGAGGCAGAGTATGCCTTCGCTCCGTTCGAATACGGCCGTCCAAGGTTGCATCCGGTCGTAGAACTGGAAGACCCGGGGCCATCCGCCGTTGAGATTCTTGGCCCGGAACGCGAACGCGATGAAACCGAAGGCGTGGAGGAATCCGAGCGCGGCGAAAAGGCACATTGCGAAACGGCAAGTCTTCTGGCACGACATCGTCGGGCGGGGCTCCTTCGAACGAACGAACACTTCGACGAAGAGGACCAGAAGACCCACGGCAAACAGCGGCAAAAACAGGAAGCCCGCCATCGGATTGTAGTGGTAGGATCCAGGGATGACGCTTGAAAGACTGGCGAGGATGGGTGTCATGGCTTTGGGGTTGTGCTTTCGGGGGCGAGGGCTTTTCGCAATGATGAATGATGAATGCTGAATGGGGCGGGGGCGGAGGAGGGGTGGCGTGGAGGGCGGAATCGCGGATTACGCCGCCGAAAATACAGGGTGGCGCGGCCGAAGTCAATACCCCGGCGTCATTTCCCACACTTTCCCACAATTTGGAAAATCCCGCTCCGCGCGGCGCGGCAGGCCGCTTCGCACCAAGGACCACAGCCAGTCGCACCATGTGTAGAATTTGTGCAATCGTCAGCTCCTGGAGCGGCGTTTTGCATCAAAATCACGCACGGTGGAATCGACTTTGCACCCTCCGCGAACTCCGCGGACTCCGCGTGAGGTTTTGGCTCTGCGGCCTCCGCGTGAGATCCAGCGGGCGGGGGCGGGCGGCTATGTCCGGGCGGAGACTTCCCTCGGCCTTTTCCGCGAGCTTCGCGTGGCCGAACTGGCGGAGGCCGAGGATGAAGACGTCCTGCCCGGTGCGGCAGGTGTCGAGGAGCCGCAGTCGGTTGCCGCTCCGCCAGTCCGAAAGCCCGAGGTAGTAGAACTGCTTCAGGTTTTCGGCGATGACGAACGGCGTGTGGCCGTGCTTGAGGCATTCCTTCAGGAGGATCAGCCGTCCGACGCGCCCGTTGCCGTCCTGGAACGGGTGGATCTTCTCGAAGCGGACGTGCAGATCGAGCAGGTTCTCGAACGTCTTGGGCGCGTCCTTCCACCAGGCCAGCAGCGCCGCCATCTCGCGGTGCACGTCCTTCACGGGGCAGGTCTCCATCTCTCCGACGATGTTGTCGAGCCGCTTGTAGTCGCCCACGGCGAACCAGTCCTTGCGGCTGTCGCTCGTCCCGCTCTTGAGAACGGCGTGCAACCGCTTGACGTAGCGCTCCGTCAGCGCGGCGTTCGCAGTCGCCAGCACCAGGTCGACGGCGCGGAAGTGGTTTGCTGTCTCGACGATGTCGTCCACGGGGACGTTCGCGCCGATTTCGCCGACGGTCATCGTTTCGAAGATCCAGCGCGTCTGCTCGTGCGTGAGACGGCTGCCCTCCATGTGGTTGGAGTTGTACGTGAAGTCGATCTGCAGCCGGTGGTAGAGGCCGCCCGGAATTCTTGCCTTCCGTTCCGCCTCCAGGATGTCGAGGACGGATTTCGGCTCCGTCCTCCTCCGGCTCTTGCGCGACGGTTTTTCCGCATCGGCCGGAATCCGCCACGCCTTTCCAATCAGCGTCGCCCCGAGAATGCGGCCTTTCGCGCAATAGTCGCGCACCCGCCGTGGCGTGACGCCCCACTTCGAGGCCGCTTCGTCGATGGTCAGATCGTTCATGTCAAGATGTATCCGGAAGTTTTCGCGACCGCGAACGGAAGCTTATCGCGCAAAAACACGATTCTGTTTATGTCGGATAAACTTCCGGAGCGGCGATAGGCGGGGTCCGTTATTTGCCGCCGTATTCTAGTGGAACCGCATTCGATTTGCAAGGAATGTCCGCTTCGTGGCGGGGTGCGCACCCCGCCACGCGCGGCCTAGTGTTCGAGGTTCGCGACGAAGAGGTTCTCGAAGCCGGCGGCGCGGAGGCGGAGGACGGCGTTGGTGAGGGAGGCGAAGGTGGCGTCGGGGTCGGCGAAGAGCTGGACGGGGAGCGCGGCGTCGGCGGTCGAGGGCTCGTAGGGCGTCTCGGGCGGCGGGGCGACTTCGCGGTCGGGACGGAGGACGCGGCGCCAGGCGTCGAGGTCGACGGTCCGGCGCTGGCCGAGCAGGGCGCCGTCCGCGCCGACGCGGGCGGCGAGGTAGGGCGCGCCGTCGGGCAGGTGGATGTCGCGGTAGAGGTTGTAGAAGGGCTCGATTCGCCCGCCGACGAGATGGACGGGGCCCTCGGGCGTCCGGAGGAAGTAGCCACCGAAGTGTCGCCCGTGGTAGGAATACGGGAAGAGGTCGCGGACGGGCGTGGCGTCGTTCGCCGCGACGGGGAGCCCCCACGCGGGCTTGCCGGCGGCCCACGGCGGCGGTTCGACGGAGCGGAGCGCCCGCGCGGTGCGCGAGGGGCGGGGCGAGGTCTGGAAGTAGACGAAGCCGTCGGTCCAGAACCAGAGCGGCGAGTCCGCCGGCATCCGGCGCACGCGGTGTCCGAGCGGCGCGAGGACGGCGCGCCGCCACGCGAGCATCGCGGCGTGGCGCGCGCCGCGCACCGCGGGGAGCGGCTCCCAGCCCGACTGGATCATCTGGCCCGCGCGCGGGGTCTGTCCGTCGCTCGCCAGGACGAACCAGACGAGCGCGAAGAGCGGCGCGAGCCAGGTCCGCGCGCGCGGCGGGAGGCGGGAGCCGTCGAGCGCGGCGACCCAGACGAGCCCCGCCGCGCAGACCGTCGCGGCGACGAGCAGCAGCGCGGGGATGTCGAAGTCGCCTTCGACCGGGACGTGCCATTCGGAATGCCCCTCCTTGCAGCGCCAGATCAGATCGTTGACGAGCAGCCAGAGGAAGGGGACGGCGAACGGCAGCGCCGCGAGCAGCGCGACAAGGCCATTGCAAAGCGTCCAGAGGAAGAGGAAGATGAACGGCGCCGCCGCGAGCAGCGCGCGGCCGAGCCGGCGCGCGAAGCCGGCGGGGCGGACGAAGGCGCGGAGCCTCAGCGAGAGGTGGAGCGGAATCGTCACCGCGAAGAACGCGAGCGCCGAGGCCGTCAGAGCGAACATCATCGAACCGCCCCAGTCGTCCGAGCCCTGGAAGAAGAGCATCCGTTCCGGAAGGCCCGTGGTTTCCGCCGGCAGCAACGCGTCCATTGGCATGTCCAGAAAACACAGGACGACCAGCCACGGAAGAATCATCCAAGGCCCGGTGAGCACGAGCAGGACGCGCTCCCCGCGCGAAAGCTTCGCGAGGTCGCTTTCCCTGCCGGCGAGGAAGAGAAGGGATCGGAGGAATGTTTTCATCGGTTGGTGGTCTTGCATGGCCGTGGCGGGGTCCGCACCCCGCCACGCCGCGGGGCAGGCGGGGAACGTGGGCCATCCTACCGGAACGCCGCAACGCGAGTCAACCCCTCCGCGGCCCGAA
Organism: uncultured Verrucomicrobiota bacterium; assembly: GCA_946612175.1. Lineage (GTDB taxonomy): Bacteria > Verrucomicrobiota > Kiritimatiellia > RFP12 > UBA3636 > UBA3636. The sequence goes on along the minus strand of CAMOEO010000181.1, from coordinate 2,319 downwards.
AACGCATTTCCCACACTTTCCCACAATTTGGAAAATTCCGCCCCACGCGATATAAATGCACGGCACCCGGAGGAAAAGCGGGCATTTCAGGTCGTTATCCTTGCGTGTTGGTTCGATCTTTACATTTTTTGTCGGCTCGGAACAGGAGGCGCAACGCAAATTGTGCGAATGCGCGCGTGAATGCGCGCGCGGATGGGGGCTGGCACGGGGGTTGCTTTGCCGGAAGGGAACGCCGGCAAAGCCGGCCTCGAACCAGCGAACTTCCGAACCTTCCAGCATGCAACGAATCCACGACATCTACCGGCCCGTCGAGGAACGGACGCGCGACTGGCGCGAGGTCGAGCGCCCGCTCGCCGACGGCGAGATCCGCGAGCAGGTCGCCCGCTGCATGAACTGCGGGCAGCCGTTCTGCCACGGGGCGGGGTGCCCGCTCGGGAACCTCGTGCCGGACCAGAACCGCGCCGTGGCGCAGGGCGACTGGCGCCGCGCCTGGGAGCTGCTCTCGCGGCGGTCGGACTTCCCCGAGTTCACGTCGCGCGTCTGCCCCGCGCTCTGCGAGGCGTCCTGCGTGCACCAGCTCGACGAGGAGTCGGTGATGGTGCGCCAGTCGGAGAAGCGGATCGTCGACACCGCGTTCGAGCGCGGCTGGGTTGTCCCGCGTCCGCCGGCGGCGGAGAACGGGCGCCGCGCGGCGGTCGTCGGCGCGGGCCCCGCCGGGCTCTCGGCGGCCGTGACGCTGCGGCGCCGCGGCTGGGCGGTGACGGTCTTCGAGCGCCGCGCGGACATCGGCGGCCTCCTGCGCTACGGCATCCCGTGCTTCAAGCTCGACAAGGCGCTCGTCGACCGCCGACGCGCGATCCTCGAGGCGGAGGGCGTCCGCTTCGAGACGGGCGTCGAGGTCGGGACGGACGTCTCGGCCGCGTGGCTCGCGCGGCGCTTCGACGCGGTCGTCCTCGCGATCGGCACGCCCGCCGCGCGCGACCTGCCGATCCCGGGGCGCGACCTGGAGGGCGTGCACTTCGCGCTGGAGCTGCTCGAGGGGCAGAACCGCGTCCTCACGGGGGAGCTGCCCGCGCCGCCGATCGACGCCCGGGGCAAGAAGGTCCTCGTGATCGGCGGCGGCGACACCGGCAGCGACTGCGTCGGCACGGCGAGGCGCCAGGGCGCCGCGAGCGTGGCCCAGATCGAGATCATGCCCAGGCCCCCGGCGGAGCGCGACCCCTCGACGCCGTGGCCGCTCTGGCCCTACATGCTGCGCACGAGCTCGAGCCACCTCGAGGGCTGCGAGCGCCGCTGGAACCTGAGCTCGGTGCGGTTCGTCGGCGAGGGCGGGCGCGTGGCCGGCGTCGAGGTCGAGACGGTGGAATGGGAGTTCTCGCCCGAGGGACGGCCGCTCCGGTTCCATCCCGTGCCCGGCACGCGCGAAACGATCCCCGCGGACCTGGTGCTGCTGGCGATGGGCTTCACGGGAGTCCCGAAGGACCACCCGATCGTCGCGCAGCTCGGCCTCGCGCAGACGCCGCGCACGGCGCTCGTCTCCGATCCCGCGCGGAACATCCACTGCGTCGGCGACTGCGCGTCCGGCGCGTCCCTCGTCGTCCGCGCCCTCGCGAGCGGAAAAAGCGTCCCGCTCTGATTCCTTCGACCCTTTCAACCCCTTCAACCCTTTCAACTTCGATGAGCACGAACGACCGACAGCGGACCCTCTACCGGAGCGAATACGAGCACGACGCGTGCGGCGTCGGCATGGTGGCGAACCTCTCCGGCGAGGCGGACCACGCGATCGTCGCGCACGGCCTCACGATCCTCAAGCGCCTGATGCACCGCGGCGCGACGGGCAACGACCCGGAGACCGGCGACGGCGCCGGGCTGCTGCTGCGCATCCCGCACGCGTTCTTCCGCAAGGCCGTGCCGGCCCTGCGCGGTGCGGACGCATTCGGCGTCGCGATGATCTTCGGGGGCGAGGGCGAGGAGGCCGCGATCGAGGCGGCGGCGCGCGGCGAGGGCTGCGAGGTCCTCGCGTGGCGCGACGTGCCGACCGACCCCTCGGCGATCGGCACGGACGCGCGCAAGGTGATGCCGCGGATCCGGCAGCTGTTCCTCGCCGCGCCGGCCGGCGCGGACGACGCGGCTTTCGAACGAAAGCTGCTCGTCGTGCGGCGCCAGATCGAGAGGGCGGCCCCCGGGGCCTACGTGTGCTCGTGCTCGTCGCGGACGGTCGTCTACAAGGGCCTCCTGCTCGCGACGCAGATCGAGCGGTTCTACCCGGACCTCTCGGATCCGGACTTCGCGTCGCCCTTCGCGATCGTGCACCAGCGC
>CAMOEO010000180.1 GCA_946612175.1 uncultured Verrucomicrobiota bacterium | reverse complement strand
CGTTCCACGACCAGCTGCTCGACTCGATGGACCTGGAGCAGGAGCGCGGCATCACCATCAAGTCGCACCCCGTCTCGATGAGCTACGCGGCGCGCGACGGGAAGACGTACCTCCTGAACCTCCTCGACACGCCCGGCCACGTCGACTTCTCCTACGAGGTCTCCCGCTCGATGGCCGCGTGCGAGGCCGCGGTGCTGCTCGTCGACGCCGCGCAGGGCGTCCAGGCGCAGACGGTCGCCAACACGATCCTCGCGCTCGAGGCGCACCTGGAGATCATCCCCGCCCTCAACAAGATCGACCTCCCGAGCGCCGACGTCCCCGGCTGCAAGCACCAGGTCGAGGAGGCGCTCGCGATCCCGATGGATGACTGCGCGCTCGTCTCCTCCAAGACCGGCGCCGGCGTCGAGGATCTGCTGGAGCGCCTCGTGAACCTCGTCCCGCCGCCGAAGTCCGAGCATCCGGACGGCCCGCTGCGCGCGATCATCTTCGACTCGCTCTTCGACCCCTACCGCGGCGTCATCCCCTACGTCCGCGTCGTCGACGGCTCCGTGAAGGCCGGCGACTGGGTGAAGTTCATGGGAACCGGCGTCGAGACGCAGGTCAAGGAGGTCGGCATCTTCACCCCGAAGATGCAGCCCGTCGCCTCGCTCGCGCCCGGCCAGGTCGGCTACCTCATCGGCACCGTCAAGGACCCGCGCGAGGTGAAGACGGGCGACACCGTGACGCTCCGCGCCTCTCCCGCCCCCGAGCCGCTCCCCGGCTTCCGCGAGGTGCGCCCGATGGTCTTCGCCGGGCTCTACCCCGTCTCGACCGACGAGTACGAGAAGCTCCGCGTCTCGCTCGAGAAGCTCCAGCTCAACGACGCCGCCTTCACCTGGCACGCCGAGAGCTCCGTCGCGCTCGGCTTCGGCTTCCGCTGCGGCTTCCTCGGGCTGCTGCACATGGAGATCGTCCAGGAGCGCCTGCGCCGCGAGTTCAACTGCGACGTCATCTCCACCAACCCCGCCGTCGTCTACCGCGTCCACACCACGGGCGGCAAGGTCGAGGAGATCGACAACCCGGTGCGCCTCCCCGACCCGGCCGACATCGACTTCGTCGAGGAGCCCCTCATCCGCGCGACGATCATCACGCCCACCTCCTGCATCGGCGACATGATGCGCATCGTGATGGAGCACCGCGGGACCGTCGACAAGACCGACTCGCTCGACGGCGTCCGCGTGATCCTCACCTGCACCCTCCCGCTCAACGAGATCCTCGTCGACTTCAACGACACCCTCAAGTCCGTCTCCCACGGCTACGCGTCGCTGGACTACGTCCCCGCCGGCTACCAGCGCTCGGACATCGTCCGCATGGACATCCTGCTCAACGGCGACGCGGTCGACGCCTTCGCGTGCATGGTCCACCGCGACCGCGCCCGCGCCCGCGGCCGCGAGATCTGCGCGGCGCTCAAGGAGTCGATCCCCCCGCACATGTTCAAGATCCCGGTCCAGGCCGCGATCGGCGGGACGATCGTCGCCCGCGAGGACATCCGCCCCTTCCGAAAGGACGTCACCGCCAAGCTCTACGGCGGCGACATCACCCGCAAGCAGAAGCTGCTCAACAAGCAGAAGGAGGGCAAGAAGCGGATGAAGCAGTTCGGCACCGTCAACGTGCCGCAGGAGGCCTTCGTCGCGGTCCTGCGCTCCGGCGCGAACGAGGACTCGAAGTAGCGCCGCGGCCGTGGCGCCGCGGCATCCATGCCGCGGCTCCCCTGCCGCGCGCGGTCAGGAGACCGGCGCCGTACCGCCCAGCCCGAGCTCGTCGAGGATGCCGAGAACGCGGTCCCCGCGCTCCACCGCCTCGGTGCGGCGGAAGTCCAGGACGGGGGTGTACTTGAGCGCCATCCGGTCGGCGACGTGCCGCTGGAACTCCGCGCGGTGCGAGCGCAGCCACGACATCAGCGCCTTCGCCTGCGCCTCGTCGCCGAGGACGGAGACCTCGACGACGGCGTTGTGCAGGTCGGGCGCGACGCGGACCGAGACGAACGAGACGCGCCCGGCCTCGACGCCCTCCCCGGGCGCGACGCGGTACAGCGCGGCGGAGAGCTCCTCGCGCAGGCGGTCGTTGATGCGGGAAAGGCGGTCGATCTTCATGGCGGGCTAGAGGCTCTTGGGCAGCTCCTCGAAGGCGAAGCACTCGAGCATGTCGCCCTCCTCGAACTCGCGGAAGCCCTCGAGCATGATGCCGCACTCCTGCGCCTGGCGCACCTCGGCGACCGTCTCCTTGAAGTGGCGGATCGTGGCGATGGGGCCGGTGTGCAGCAGCTTGCCGCGGCGGACGACGCGGACCTGGCCCGAGGCGACGATGACGCCGTCGAGCACCAGCGAGCCGGCGACGACGCCCTCCTTGCCGAGGTCGAACACCTGCTTGACCTGCGCATGGCCGCGCACGACCTCCTTGTGCTCGACCGGGAGCAGCGCGAGCATCTCCTGCTTCACGAAGTCGATCAGCTCGTAGATGATGCGGAAGGTCTGCACGCGAACGCCGTCGTGGCGCGCGAGCGCGTTCACGCCGCTCTCGGGCGAGACGTTGAAGCCGATGACGAGCGCCTTGCCGTGGTCGGCGCGCTCGATGTCGTTCACCGCGATGGCGCCCGTGCCGCTCTGGATGATGTTGCACGAGACCTTCGAGCTCTCGATCTGGTTGATCGAATCGACGATGGCCTCGACGGAGCCCTGGACGTCCGCGCGGACGATCAGGTTGAGGACGAGCTTGTCCTGCTCGTGCATCTGCTTGAAGATCTCGTCGGCGCTGCGGGCCTGCGTGACGCCGCCCAGCAGCTCCTCCTTGCGGCGCTGCGACTCCTCCTCCGCCAGCTCGCGGGCGCGCTTCTCGTTCTTCATCACGCGGAACTCCGCGCCGGCCTCGGGCACGCCCGAGAGGCCCATGATCGAGACGGCGCCGGAGGGGCCGACGGACTTGAGGCGGCGGCCCGAGCTGTCGGTCAGCGCGCGGACGCGCCCGTAGTACTCGCCGCAGAGCACGACGTCGCCGACGTTCAGCGTGCCGCCCGTCACGAGGACGGAGACGATCGGGCCGGAGCCCGGCGCCATCGACGCCTCGATCACGGAGCCGTTCGCGCGGCGGTCGGGGTTGGCGCTCAGCTCCAGCACGTCCGCCTGCAGCAGGATCATGTCGAGCAGGTTGCCGACGCCCTCGCCCGTCTTGGCGGAGACCTGGCAGACGACCGTCGAGCCGCCCCATTCCTCGGGGGTGAGGTTCTCGGCCTGCAGCTGCTGCATGACCTTGAGCGGGTTGGCCGTCGGCAGGTCGCACTTGTTGATCGCCACCATGAGCGTCACGTGCGCGTCGCGCGCCTGCTGGATCGCCTCGCGCGTCTGGGGCATGATGCCGTCGTCCGCCGCGATGATGATGACGGCGATGTCGGTGAGGTGCGCGCCGCGGTTGCGCATCGCGCTGAAGGCGGCGTGGCCGGGCGTGTCGAGGAAGGTGATCCGGCGGCCCTGGACGTCGACGGAATAGGCGGAGATCGCCTGCGTGATGCCGCCGGCCTCGCCGGCCGCGACGGAGGACTTGCGGATGTAGTCCATGAGGCTCGTCTTGCCGTGGTCGACGTGGCCGAGGAAGGTCACGACGGGCGGCCGCGGGACGAGCTGGTCGGGGCGGTCCTCGGGGATGTCGTCGTCCGCCGCGACGTCGCGCATCACGGGCTTGGCCTGCGCGTTGCGCCGGCTCTTCTCGTGCTCGACCTCGAAGCCGTGGGCCGTGGCGATCTTCGTCGCGGTTTCGGCGTCGACGCTCTGGTTGATGGAGGCCAGGACGCCCATCTTCATCAGCTCGGTGATGAGCTGGTTGGGGCGCAGGCCGAGCTTCTCGGCGAGGTCCTTGACGACGATGACGCCGCGCAGGGTGAGGGTGTGGCTCGCGGCCTCGGCGACGGCGGCGCGCTCCGCCGCCCGCTCCGCCGCGCGCTTCTCGCGCTTGTCGCGGAGCTTCTCGCGCTGGCGGTCGCGCGCCTCCAGCGGGTCCTCGCGGAGCCGCTGCGCGGCGCGCGAGACGCCGCCCGCGCCCTGCAGGCCGCCCTTCGCGCCGGCCGCCGCGGGGCGCGGCGCCTCGTCGCGGGCGTCGCCGGGATGCACGGGCGCCTTCTTCTCCGGCGCGGGCCGCGCCGGCTTCGGCGGGGGCTTCGGCGGGATGAACTCGGGGCGCGGCGCCGTGCGCGGGCGCACCGGGAGGGGCGCGATGCCGCCGATGGCGCGCGTCGCGGCCGGGGCCAGCGCGGGCTCCGCGGGCTTCGCCGGCGCCGGGGCGGCCGGCGCCGGGGCGGCCGCCGCGGGGGCGGCGGGCGCGGCGGCGGGCGCCGGCTTCGGGGCGCCGCCGAGCGGCGTTCCGGGCGGGGGCTCCTCGCCCTTCGCGGCGTCGAGCGGGTGGTCGAAGGAGAGCATCGCCAGCGCGCGGTCGCGCGCGGCGTCGAGCGCCTCCGCGTCGGCGGCGATCGAGGAGCGGAGCAGGTCCGCCGCCTCGATGCGCTTGGCCTCGAGCGCCGCGGCGACGCGGCGCTCCTCCGCGGCGACGTCCGCCTCCAGCGGACGCTGGAAGCCGTCGCGCAGCGCGCGCTCGTCCTCGGGGTCGAGGAGGCTGACGACGTTGGCGATCTCGAGCTCCAGGGCCTGCGCCTGGCGGTACAGGTCCCGGTCGCTCGTCTTGAGTTCCTGGGCGAGTTCGAACAGTCTCATGCGTTAGTCGGCGGATCCTTCCGGATCGGTGGCGGGGGTTTCGGTTTCGACGGCGGTGCGGGCGAGCATGTCGCGCTCGGCGGCGAGCCAGACGGAGCGGGCGTCCTCCTCGGCGACGACGGGGAGCGCCTCGCCGCCCTCCTCGGAGCGGCCGAGCTGCGCGACGAACTCGGAGAGCGTCGTCTCGATGATGCCGTCGGGCGTGAGGAAGCCGTGGGCGGCGACCTTCGCGGCGAGCTCCTGCGGGACGCCGAGCACGGAGGCGAGGGAGGCGATCTTGCCCTCCAGGTCGCGGCGGAACTCCTCCGCGCGGGCCGCGCGCTGCGCGTCGGTCTCGCCCGAGGCGGAGAGCTCGCGGACGGAGACCGACCACCCCACCAGCTCGGAGGCGAGGCGCGTGTTGATGCCGCCCTTGCCGATGGCGGGCGTGAGGCCGCCCTCCTCCACGTAGGCGACGATCGTCCGCGTGGCGGGGTCGATCGTCGTGCGCTTCACCAGCGCGGGCTGCAGCGCCGAGACGGCGAACTTCTCCGGGTCGTCGTTGTAGGGGACGATGTCGATCTTCTCGCCGTTGAGCGCGTTGATCACCTGGCGGATCCGCGCGCCGTGGGCGCCGACGCACGCGCCGACCGGGTCGATCTGCGAGTTGCGGGAGCGCACCGCGACCTTGGAGCGCACGCCCGGCTGGCGCGCCAGCTCGACGATCTCCACCGATCCGTCCTTGATCTCCGAGGACTGCTCCGCGAAGAGCGCGCGGACGAAGAGCTTGTCGGTGCGCGAGAGCTTCACGCACGGGTTGTTGGCGGGCTCGTCCACCAGCTTGACGCGCTGCCGGCCGTTCGAGACGACCGTCGCGCCGTCGGCCGCCTCGCCGTCGTCGAGGCGGCGCGGGTCCTGCTCCATGCCGACATGGCGGATCACCGCGCGGAAGCTCTCGGTCGGCTGGAAGTGGTCCGACTTGAGGCGGTCGCGGCCCTTGAGGATCGCCTCGCCGCCGCCCTGCAGGTCGCAGATGATGTCCTTGTGCGAGGCCATGCGGACCGTCGCCGTGACGATCTCGCCGACGCGCCCCGCGTAGCGGCGCTGCATGATGTCGCGCTCGCTCTCGTGGATGCCCTGGATGATCGCCTGCTTGGCGGTCTGCGCCGCGATGCGCCCGAAGACCTTCGGGTTCACCTCGGTCTCGATCGTGTCGCCGATCTGCGCGTCCGGGTTCACGCGGCGCGCGTCCGCGAGCGAGACGTAGCCCGTGCCGCGGGCCGCGTCGTCCACCACGCGCCGCTCGTAGGCCTTGATGGCGAGCGTCCTCGGGTCGATCGCCACCCGGACGTCGCCCGAGGTGCCGAGGCCCTTCTTCGCGGCGGACTGCAGCGCGTTGGCGATCGTCGCGAGCATCGCGTCGCGCGAAATGCCGCGTTCGCGCTCCATGTACTTGAGAATGGCATCGAGGTCGTTGTTCATGGCTGGACGGGGTCCGGGTTTGGGTTTGAAAGAAAAAGGGACGCGCAGGCGGAACCGACTTCCGCCCCCGCATCCGATAAAGCGGCGTCAAGTCTAGTGGAAACGGGGCCGGGAGTCAAGGCCCTTTTTTG
>CAMOEO010000179.1 GCA_946612175.1 uncultured Verrucomicrobiota bacterium | reverse complement strand
CCTGCATGCGGCCCTGCGCCGCGCGACGGTCGCCCGCAAGGCGGTGCCCGTCCTCTGCGGGACGGCGCTGCGGGACAAGGGAGTCCAGCCCCTTCTGGACGCGGTGGTCCGGTATCTGCCGTCGCCGCTCGACGTTCCCGCGGTGGAAGGCACCGAGATCAGGACGGGCAGGACCGTCCAGAGGCCGGCGGACGACACCGCTCCGCTTTCGGGCCTCATCTTCAAGGTGGCCGCTGACCCCTATCTCGGCCGCCTGCTGTACGTGAGGGTCTACTCCGGCGTTCTCCGCAAGGGCATGAACGTCTGGAATCCGAGGACCCGGACGAGGGACCGCGTCATGCGGCTCATTCGGATGCATTCCAACGAGCAGCGCGACACGGATGCGATCTACTCCGGCGAGATCGGCGTGATGGGCGGCATCGGGAAGTTCACGACGGGCGACACCGTCTGCGCCGAGCAGGCGCAGATCGCGCTCGACCGCATCGAGTTCCCCGAGCCCGTGATGTTCATGGCGATCGAACCGAAGAGCCGTGCGGACAAGGAGAAGCTCGAGGAGGCGCTGCAGATGCTCTCCGACGAGGATCCGACGTGCCGCATCCGCGTGGACGGCGAAACGGGGCAGACGATCGTGAGCGGAATGGGCGAGCTGCACCTCGACATCCTGCGCGACCGGCTTCTCCGGGAGTTCAAGGTGCCGGCCAACACGGGAAAACCGATGGTTTCGTACTACGAAACGCTGACCGCCGAAGCGGACGGACGCCACACGTTCGACCGCGAGATCGGCGGGAAGCGCCAGGCGGCGACGGTGGAGCTCCACGTTTCACCGGGTGCGCGCGGGCAGGGAAGCGCCGTCGAGGTGAAGCCCTCCCGCAACACCATACCGCCGGAGTTCTGGACGCCGATCGAGCAGGGCGTCCGGGACGCGATCGCGACGGGCGTTCTCGCCCGGCTCCCGATGCAGGACGTCCGCGTCCGCGTCACCGGGGGCGGCATCGTGGATGCCGACTCCGCCACGGAGACGGCGTTCCGCACGGCCGCGATCCTTGCCTTCCGGGAGGCCGCGCTCGCGGCCGGACCGGAGCTGCTCGAGCCCATCATGTCGGTCGAGCTCGTGACGCCGCCGGAATTCACCGGCGACCTCATGGGCGACCTGAACGGACGCCGGGGGCAGGTTCGCGAGATGACGATGCGCGGAGACGCGCAGGTGATCGAGGCGAACGTGCCGCTGGCCGAGATGTTCGGGTACGCGACCGCGATCCGGTCCCTCTCCAGGGGCAGGGCGTCCTACTCCATGGAGCCGGAGCTCTTCGCGGTGGTCCCCCCCGCCGTCAAGGAAGCCATACTGAACAGGTAAACTGAACAGGTAACGCAGAAATGCAGAGTCAACGCATCAGAATCCGCATGCAGGCCTACGACCATAGGGTCCTCGACCAGGCCGTCCGCGAGATCGTCGACACGGCCCGGGACACCCAGGCCGACGTGGTCGGCCCGATCCCGCTGCCCACGCGCGTCGAGCGGTTCACCGTGAACCGGAGCCCGCACGTGGACAAGAAGTCAATGGACCAGTTCGAAATGCGCACGCACAAGCGCATTCTGGACATCGTGGGCCCGACGGCCAAGACGGTGGAGGAGCTCAAGAAGCTCAACCTCCCGGCCGGCGTGGACATCACCATCAAGAGGTAAGGAGCATCCCATGCAAGGCTTGATTGGAAAGAAGATCGGGATGACCCAGGTCTGGGACAAGGACGGCGTCCGCGTCCCGGTGACGGTCCTCGAGGCGGGTCCGTGCCCCGTCGTGCAGGTCAAGACGGTCGAGAAGGACGGCTACGCGGCCGTGCAGCTCGGCTGGGGCCCGCAGAAGGAGTCGCGCCTCTCGAAGGCCGAGGTCGGCCACGCGAAGAAGGCCGGCGTCGCCGCGGTGCGCGTGCTGCGCGAGTTCGCGGCCGACGAGGGCGAGGCCGTCGAGGCCGGAAAGGTCTACACGGCCAAGGACGTCTTCGAGGGCGTGGCCTTCGTCGACGTGATCGGCGTGAGCAAGGGCAAGGGCTTCATGGGCGTCATGCGCCGCCACGGCTTCGCCGGCGGCCCGCACACCCACGGCGGCCACGTGAAGCGGCGCCCCGGCTCCATCGGCATGCGCCAGACCCCGGGCGCGACCGAGAAGGGCCACCCCATGGCGGGCGACACCGGCAACCGCCGCTGCACCGTCCAGAACCTGAAGCTCGAGCAGGTCCGCGCGGAGAAGAACCTTCTCCTCGTCCGCGGCGCCGTCCCCGGACCGAACGGCTCGATGGTCATCATCCGCAAGGCGGTCAAGAAGGCGTAACGAAATGGCTACGATCAAGATGTTTGGCCTCGACGGCCAGGAAAAGGGAGCCGTCGAGCTCGCGGACGAGGCGCTCGTCCTCGACCGCGGCGAGCAGGCGGTGCGCGACACCATCGTCGCCCGCCAGGCGTACTACCGCGCCGGCACGGCCTCGACCCTGAGCAAGGGCGAGGTGAACGGCTCCAACCGCAAGCCCTGGAAGCAGAAGGGCACCGGCCGCGCGCGCGCCGGCCTCAAGCAGTCGCCCGTGTGGCGCGGCGGCGGCGTGGCCTTCGGGCCCAAGCCCCGCGACTGGTCGGTGAAGGTGAACAAGAAGGTGGCGCGCCTCGCGTTCCGCCGGATCGTCTCCGACCGCATCGCGGACGGGACGCTGGTGGTCGTCGAGGACTTCGCCCTCTCGGCCCCGAAGACGAAGGAGCTCGCGAAGGCCCTCAAGGGGCTCGGCGCGGAGAACGCGCTGCTCGTCGTGAAGGCCGCGGACGAGGCGCTCACGCGCGCCTCGCGCAACCTCCCCTCCGTGGAGGTCGCCACCGCCCGCGGCGCCAGCGCCTACCAGATGATGCTCCACGCCAAGGTGCTCGTCGCCCGTCCGGCGTGGGAGGACCTGGCCGCCCGCCTCGCGGACGCCGGAAAGAAGGAGACCGTCGCATGAAGCACCCCAGCGAAATCCTCAAGTCGGTGATGCAGACCGAGAAGGGCGCCGCCCTCCAGGAGAAGCAGAACCGCTACATGGTCCGCGTGGACCGCGCGGCCAACAAGGCCGAGATCAAGAAGGCCGTCGAGGACTTCTTCAACGTGACCGTCCTCTCGGTCAACACGCAGAACTACGAGGGCAAGAAGCGGACGCTGCGCAACCGCCGCGTCGTGCAGGCCCCCGACTGGAAGCGCGCGATCGTCACCCTCAAGCCGGGCGACAAGATCGACCTGCTCTAGGAGACGCAACATGGCCATCAAGTCCTACAAGCCCTACACGCCGAGCCGCCGCACCGCGACGGGCTCCACCTTCTCCGAAGTGACGAAGGACAGGCCCGAGCGCAAGCTGACGGCCCCCCGCAAGCAGAAGGCCGGGCGCGACAGCTCCGGCCGCATCTCGATCCGCCACCGCGGCGGCGGCGCCAAGCGGCGCTACCGCCTCGTCGACTACCGCCGCGAGCGCCTCGACGCCGTCGCGGAGGTGATCGCGATCGAGTACGATCCCAACCGCACCGCGTACCTCGCGCTGCTCCGGTACGAGGACGGCGAGAAGCGCTACATCCTCTGCCCCGAGGGGCTGAAGGTCGGCGCGAAGGTCGTCGCCTCCGAGACCGCGGAGCCCGCGCTGGGCAACTGCCTCCCGCTGGGGCGGATCCCGCTGGGCCTCTTCGTCCACAACGTCGAGCTCGTCCCCGGCCGCGGCGCCAAGGTCGTCCGCACCGCCGGCTCCGGCGCGACCGTGATGAGCCGCGACGGCGGCTGGGTCACGCTCCGCATGCCGTCGGGGGAGGAGCGCAAGTTCCTCGCGGGCTGCCGCGCCACCGTCGGCGTCGTCGGCAACGGCGAGGCCGAGGGCATCCTGCTCGGCAAGGCCGGCCGCAAGCGCTGGCTGGGCATCCGCCCGACCGTCCGCGGCGTCGCCATGAACCCGGTCGACCACCCGATGGGCGGCGGCGAAGGCCGCACCTCCGGCGGCGGACCCGCCGTCTCCCCGTGGGGCAAGCTGGCGAAGGGCGGGAAGACCCGCAAGCCGCGCAAGGCCTCCGACCGCGTCATCCTCAAGCGCAGAAAGTAAACCACCATGCCACGCTCACTCAAGAAAGGCCCCTACGTGGAGGATAGCCTCCTCCGGAAGGTCGAGGCGATGAACAAGGCGGCGCGCAAGCAGCCGATCAAGACCTGGTCGCGCCGCTCGATGATCACGCCCGACTTCGTCGGACTGACCTTCTCGATCCACAACGGGAAGACGTTCCTCCCGATCTTCATCACCGAGAACATGGTCGGCCACCGCCTCGGCGAGTTCGCCCCCACGCGCACGTTCAAGAAGCACGGCGCGACGACGGACAAGGCCACCAAGTAACCGAGGAGAGAGGAAATGGAAGTCAAAGCCATCACCCGCAACGCCCGCATCTCGGCCTCGAAGGGCCGCGACCTGGCGCGCGCCGTGCAGGGCAAGGCCCTGGCCGACGCCCTCCGGATCGTGGACTTCAGCCCGCGCAAGGCGGCCGGCCTGCTCGGCCGCACGCTCCGCAGCGCGGCCGCGAACGCCTCGCACAACTTCGGCCTCGACGCCGACGCGCTCCGCGTCCGCAAGGCCGTGTTCGACGAGGGCCCCAGCATGCGCCGCTTCTGGCCCCGCGCCCGCGGCAGCGCCAGCCCGATCGAAAAACAGACGAGCCACGTCACCGTGGTTCTCACCGACGAAAAGTAAACACCATGGGACAGAAAGTCAATCCAATCGGGTTCCGCGTCGGAGTCGACCACGACTGGCGCTCCCGCTGGTTCGCGGACAAGCGCGCCTTCGGCGACTACCTCGCCGAGGACTGCCGCATCCGCGACCACGTGGCCCGGTCGATCAAGGAGGGCGCCATCGCCGGCGTCCGCATCGAGCGCTACGCCAACCGCGTCCGCGTCAACATCCAGACGGCCCGCCCGGGCATCGTCCTGGGGAAGGGCAACGAGGAGGTCGAGCGCCTCCGCGCCGCGCTCGGCAAGCTCACGGGCAAGGAGGTGTTCATCGAGGTCGCGGAGGTCCGCGACGCCGACGCCAACGCCCAGCTCGTGGCCGAGAGCATCGCCGACCAGATCGTCCGCCGCATCACCGTCAAGCGCGCCATGAAGCGCGCGCAGCGCACGGCGATGGAGATGGGCGTGGACGGCATCAAGATGCTCGCCAGCGGCCGCATCAACGGCGCCGAGCTCAGCCGCGTCGAGTGGATGAAGGAGGGCAAGGTCCCCCTGCACACGCTCCGCGCGAAGATCGAATACGGGTTCGCCGAGGCCGACACCACCGCCGGCAAGATCGGCGTCAAGGTCTGGATCTGCAAGGGCGACAACTACCAGCCCCGCATGAACAGCAGAAGGAGGGATCGCAATGCCTCTCATGCCTAAGCGCGTCAAGCACCGCAAGGTCCAGCGCGGCTCCCGCGCCGGACTGGCGCAGACGAACACCGAGCTCGCCCAGGGCGACTACGGCCTCAAGACGCTCGACCGCGGATGGATCACCGCCATCCAGATCGAGGCTTGCCGCGTCTGCATCAACCGCCACCTCAAGCGCCGCGGAAAGCTCTGGATCCGCGTCTTCCCGGACAAGCCCGTCTCGAAGAAGCCGATCGGCGTCCGCATGGGCAAGGGCAAGGGCGACCCCGAGTTCTGGGTCTCCGTCGTCGCGCCCGGCACGATGCTCTTCGAGCTGGCCGGCGTCCCCGACAGCCTCGCCCGCGAGGCCTTCCGCCTCGCCGCCAACAAGCTCGGCGTCCACACCCGCATGGTCTCGCGCCAGACGCAGGCCTAAAGGAGTCCGACGATGAAGATCAAGCAAGTTCGCGAAACCCCCACGGAGGAGCTCCTCGCCCAGGTCAAGGAGGCCCGGCGCGAGATCCTCGAGGCGAAGGTCAAGAAGACCGCCGCCGACGTGGCCAAGAACCCCCTCAAGCAGCGCACCCTGCGCCGCGACGTGGCGCGCATGCTCACCGTCGTGCGCGAGCGGGAGCTCCAGCAGGAGAAGAAGTAACATGAGCGAAGAAGAAAAGAAGGCGGCCCCCGCGCGCGGCCACCGCAAGTCGCGCCGCGGCACCGTCGTGAAGAAGAGCGGCGACAAGACCGTCTCCGTGCTCGTCGAGCGCCGCTACGCCCACCCGGTCTACGGCAAGCAGATCACCGTGGGCAAGAAGTACGCCACGCACGACGAGCGCAACGAGTGCGGCGTCGGCGACGTCGTCCTCATCGAGGAGACCCGCCCGCTCAGCGCCCGCAAGCGCTGGCGCGTCGTGAAGATCGTCGTCTCCGCCAAGGCCCGCGAGGCCGCGGCCGAGGC
>CAMOEO010000178.1 GCA_946612175.1 uncultured Verrucomicrobiota bacterium | reverse complement strand
TGGGCGTGGACGCCCTCGTTCTGCAGGAGGCCGAGGAAGTGGAGGCGGCCGCCGCCCTTCTTCCATGCGGCGACGAACGAGCGCCACTTGTCCGTCTCGAAGAGGGAGCCGGAGGAGAGGCCGTCGTCGATGCGCTTGAGCTCCTGGATCACGATGCGGCCGGCGCCCATGTTCAGGTGGCCGACCTCGGACGAGCCCTGGTAGCCGGCGGGGAGGCCGACGGCCTCGCCGCAGGCGTCGAGGGTGGACCAGGGGTACTTGGCCTGGAGTTCGTCGATGTAGGGGGTTTTGGCGGAGGCGACGGAGTTGCCGTCTTGGCGGGGGTTCAGGCCCCAGCCGTCGCGGATGATCAGAACGACGGGTCTCATGGAGTTCGGAGGGTGTGGGATGGGCCCCGCGCGGGCGCGCCCGGCGGGGCGGGGTGGATGACGCCGCCCAAGAATAGCAGAAAGGCCCGCGGGATTCAAGGAACGCGCTTGCGCGCGCGGCGGGCGTTCTGCTAGAATGCGGCACCGGACCGGCCGCGGGATCTCTCCGAGCGGCGGAGCCCCCGGCGGTCCCCTCCCCCGCCCCGTTGTCCCATGCCTCTCCCCCGTTTCATCGAAGATCCCTGGCTCGCGCCGTTCCTCCCCGTCGTCGAGCGCCGCGCCGCGAAGGCGCGCGCGCTGGAGAAAAAGCTCGCCGGCTCCGGCTCGCTCGCCGACTTCGCGAGCGCCCACGAGTGGTACGGCCTGCACCGCGTCCGCGGCGGCTGGACCTTCCGCGAGCACGCGCCGAACGCCTCGCGGATGTGGCTCGTCGGCGACTTCAGCGGCTGGAGGCGCGAGGAGCGCTTCGAGGCCGGGCGAATCGAAGGCTCGGACGGCGACTGGGAGCTGCGCCTCCCCGCCCGCGCGCTCGCGCACGGGCAGTTCTACCATCTCGAGATGGAGTGGCCGGGCGGCGGCGGCGTGCGGCTCCCGGCCTACGCGCGCCGCGTCGTGCAGAACCCCGACACGAAGATCTTCGCGGCGCAGGTGTGGGCGCCGGCGCGGCCCTACCGCTGGAGGCATCCGGGCTGGCGCGTCCCGAGGCGCGATCCGCTCGTCTACGAGGCCCACGTCGGGATGGCGCAGGAGGAGCCGAAGGTCGGGACCTGGCGCGAGTTCCGCGAGAAGGTCCTGCCGCGCGTCGCGAAGGCCGGCTACAACACGCTGCAGCTGATGGCCGTCGCCGAGCACCCCTACTACGGCTCCTTCGGCTACCAGGTCTCGAACTTCTTCGCGGCGTCGTCGCGCTTCGGCGAGCCGGAGGAGCTCAAGGCGCTCGTCGACGCGGCGCACGGTCTCGGCATCGCGGTCATCATGGACCTCGTGCACTCGCACGCCGTCGCGAACGAGGTCGAGGGCCTCGCGAGGTTCGACGGCACCGCGCACTGCTACCTGCACGACGGCCCGCGCGGCCGCCACCCGGTCTGGGACTCGGTCCTCTTCGACTACGGCCGCCTCGCGACGCAGCACTTCCTGCTCTCCAACTGCCGCTTCTGGCTCGACGAGTACCGCTTCGACGGCTTCCGCTTCGACGGCGTCACCTCGATGCTCTACTCGCACCACGGCCTCGGCTTCGACTTCACCGAGTACCGGCAGTACTTCGACGAGACCGTCGACGAGGACGCCTTCGCCTACCTCGCGCTCGCGAACCGCGTGATCCACGCGGTCCGCCCCGACGCGATCACGATCGCGGAGGACGTCTCGGGCATGCCCGGCCTCGCCGCGCCGGCGCGCGACGGCGGCGCGGGCTTCGACTACCGCATGGCGATGGGCGTCACCGAGGCGTGGGGAAAGCTCCTGCGCGAGGTCCCCGACGAGCGCTGGGACCTGGGGTGGCTCTGGCACGAGCTCACGAGCCGTCGCGCGGACGAGCGCACCGTGAGCTACTTCGAGTGCCACGACCAGGCGCTCGTCGGCGGCAAGACGATGTTCTTCGAGATGACCGGCCCCGCGATCTACGACTCGATGCACCGCGGAAGCGGCAGCCTCGTCGTCGAGCGCGCGGTCGCCGTCCACGAGATGGCGCGCCTCGCCACGCTCGCGACCGCCGGCGGCGGCTACCTCTGCTTCATGGGCAACGAGTTCGGCCACCCCGAGTGGATCGACTTCCCGCGCGAGGGCAACGGCTGGAGCTGCGACAAGGCGCGCCGCCGCTGGAGCCTGCGCGACGACCCGAACCTGCAGTTCTCCTACCTGGCCGACTGGGACGAGGCGATGGTGCGGCTCTTCGCCTCCGACCCGGACGTGCTCGACGGCCCCGCGAAGCTCCTCGCGTGCGACAACGCGGCGAAGGTGCTCGCCTTCGCGCGCGGTCGTTTCGTCGTCCTGCTCAACTTCCACTGGCGCGACTCGCACGCGGACTGGCCGCTCGCCGTCCCGCCGGGCGACTACCGGCTCCTGCTCGACACCGACCGGCCCGCCTTCGGCGGCCAGGGGCGCATCGCGCAGGGGCAGGTCTTCCGCGCCGCGTGGGAGATCCGCGACGGGCAGGCGCTGCCCCGCATCCGCGTCTACCTTCCGAGCCGCACGGCGATGGTCCTCGAGCGCCTTCCACGCGACCCCGCCGCGCCCGCGCCCCGCGCGCCCTCGGTCCCCCGGACCGCCCCTTCGGCCGTCCGGCGGAAGAGCCGCGCGACGACCTCCGCGGCCGGCGGCGACCCGCCGGGCATCGTGCAGGCGGCGCTTCCCGCCGCCACCGCCCAGCGCGCCGCGGCGGCCGCGCCCGCCGCGCCCCGCTCCCGCCGCGCGAAGAGCCGGTAGCAGTACTCCGCCAGGAGCGTGTCGCCCGTGGCGGTCGGGTCGACCACCGCGACATGCGGCGCGGGGACGAACGCCCCGTCGAACCACGCGCCCGCCCCGCCGTCGGAAATGATGGCGTGGGCCGCCTTTTCGCGCAGCTTCCGCGTCGCGCGTCGGAACTCGTCCGGGGTCCGCGGCACGAAGCCCACGAGGGCCTCGCATTCCTCCGCGTTGGGCTTGACGAGGTCCGGCCCCGCCTCGATCCCCCGCGCCATCGCCTCCCCGCTCGCGTCGAGCACCACGGCGAAACCCGCCGCCCGGAACCGCGCCACGGCGTCCGCGTAGAACGTCGCCGGGCAGCCCCGCGGCAGGGATCCGGAGAGGACCGCCACGCGCCGCGCGCCCCGCGCCCCGCGCCCGCCCTCCGGGGCGAGCGCGCCGAGCACCCGCGCGGCGAGCGTCCCGTCCTTCCATTCCGCGCTTCCGGCCAGCGCCGGGAACGCCGCCTGGTTGATCTTGAACGACCCGCCGGGCCACGCGACGGTCTCGTTGCGGCGCGTCGCGCCCGGCACCCGCACGAAGCGGTCGGCCACGCCGTACCGCGCCAGCTCGTCGGCGAACGGCCGCGCGTTCTCCTCGCCGAGCAGCCCGCCGCAGGCGACGGACGCCCCCCGCAGCGCGAGCCATCGTGCCACGTTGACCGCCTTGCCTCCGACGTTCTCGACGACGGACGCGTCCGCGTGGATCTCCCCCTCGCCGCGCGGCGCGGCAGCGAGCGTCGCGGTCGCGTCGACGGCCGGACTCATGCAAAGGCAGAGGAACCTCGGCTCCTCCGCCGGTCCGCCGCCTCGCCTTCCTTTCGGTGTCTTGTTCATGGGCCGGATTCTATCTTCGCGGCCGGACCGGTGTCAATCTCCGCGACGGCCGGTCTCCGGTCCGCCTCGCTCCGCCCCTGCGGGACGGCTAGGCGTCGCGGTCTCCCTTCGCCTTCGCCCCGCCACGCCCGATTCGCCGACCGTGTTTGAAACTTGTGAGGCGCTTCGCTTCCAGAGGCTCGCCGCCCCATTCGCCGACCGTGTTTGAAACTTGTGAGGCGCTTCGCTTCCAGAGGCTCGCCGCCCCATTCGCCGACCGTGTTTGAAATTTGTGCGATTCTCTGCTTCCAAAGCGAAGAACATCATATTGAAACCGAAGATGGTTGAGAGCGTGAGAATTCGGTGGAACGGGCCGGACACGCCCGCTTGACTCCGCACGGCCGGCCGCGGTAGGATTCAGGCCACGCCCCCGGTTTCACGACCCCCGTTCCCCGGTTCGCCCCGGTTCCCGGTTCAGGGACAGACCCCGGTTCGGGGACGGACCCCGTCCCGCCAACCGGGGACAGACCCCGCCACACCCGCCATGTCCCCCTCTCTCGTCTTCCTCTGCCTCGTCGTCGTCCCCCTTCTCGCCCTTTGCCTGTTCCTGAAATGGAATCCGGGCGCTTCGGGCGAATGGACTCTCCATCTTCTCCTGAAGACCAGGCTCGACAAGAACCGCTTCCGCATTCTCCGCGACGTCATGCTCCCGACGGACGACGGTGCGACGACCCAGATCGACCACGTCGTCGTCAGCCCGGGCGGCGTGTTCGTCATCGAAACGAAGACCTACGGCAACAACCGGTCCGGCTCGTGCTGGATCTTCGGCAGCGCCTCCGACCGCGAATGGACCGCTTCCTATCCCGGCGGCCGGAAGTTCCGCTTCCAGAATCCCCTCCGCCAGAACTACAAGCACGTCGCGACGCTCGCGGAATGCCTGGGCGTCCCCAAGGAGATCTTCCGGTCCGTCGTCGCATTCGCGGGCACGGCGGAATTCAAGACGGAGCTCCCCCCCGAGGTCATGCACTTCCGCGACGTCCCGGGATACCTCCTCGCGCACGCGGACGACGATCTCGTCAAGCCCGAGCAGGTCCCCGAGGTCGCGGAGGCGATCCTCTCCTGGCAGGCGACGCTTTCCAGCAAGCGGAGGGCCGCGCACGTCGCCAACCTCCGCAAGTCCCACCCCGACAAGGGGTACGACCGCGACCGCTACCGGCATTGAGCCCCCCCCCCGCCGGCGCGACCGCGGGAACGGAGCGGAGGACGCCCCCCCCGGGCGCGTCGCTTCCCTGCCCTACTGCACGAGGATGGTCTCGGCGCCGCCGGGGAGGATCTCCACGGCGCGGACGAGCCTGCCGTCCTCGAAGAAGATTTTCAGCGTGCGGCCGCCGGCGCGGGGAACGGTCATTTCCGACTTGTTTCCGGTGTCGTCCGTCTTGAACTGGAGGTTCCCCGACAGCTGCATCCGGAGGACCTCTTCGACGGTCATCCCCTTCCGCAACGACGCGGAAGAGGGAAACGCCGCCGGTTTGACGCCGTCGCCGACGTTGACCTCCCCAAGGTCGATCATCTCCCGCGCCTTGTCGAGGCGGATCGACAGGGTCTGGAAGGTCTGGTTCGGGCGGCCCCAGTCGGTGAAGATCGTGGCGGTCGCGGTGGCGGGACCGAAGACTTCCTGCTGGTGCGAGGCGAAGTAGTGCGCGCGAATCCGGTAGTTCCCCGCCGGCGCCTTGCGGAGCATGTATTCCTCCGGGCCGTAGCCGTCGGTGATGTCCTTGCTGACGTCGCCGCCGGACCGCGTGCGGCGGTGGCCATAGTAGGCCTCCTCGCCCGAAGGCTCGGTGACGTGCAGGTCGACGTCGGTTTCGTCCGCGTCCCAGGAGAGGATGATGCGAAGATCGACGTCGGGGCAGCCCTGAAGCCCTTCGGGCAGCGAACGCGGGGCTTCGCCCCCCGCCACCCCTGCGAAGTCGGCGCGGTTCGTGCACCAGGCGTAGAGGGCGTTGTGCTCCTCGACGGCGAAGAGGGAGATGGAGTCGGGATGGCGCGCCCACGGCGTGAGCGCGACCTTGCGGTAGAGGTCGAGGGCCTCGGCGAGGAGGGCGCGGGCCGTTTCCCGGTCGGTCGGTGCCCGACCGGCTCCACTCCCATCCTCTGCGCCCTCTGCGCTCTCTGCGTGAGATTCTGCCTCCGCGCTCTCCGCGGCCTCTGCGTGAGATTCTGCCTCCGCGCTCTCCGCGGCCTCTGCGTGCGCGCGCCCGGCTTCGTCGAGGACCAGCGCAAGGTCGCGCCAGCTCTGTGCATCTTCGGGACGAAGTTTGCATACGCGCCGCAGGATCGCGATGCTCTGCGTGTAGGACTTGGCCTCCTTGAGGCGCCAGGCCATGACGCGCAGGAGCGCGGGGTCCTCGATGCGCAGCTCGGCGAGGTTGGAGAGGACGCGCACGGCGAAGGCCGCGTCGCCCTTGGCGAAGAACCAGCCCGCGCAGTCGAGGAAGAAGGCCGGCGAGGCGGCCCAGTCGGTGCGCTGGGCGAGGTAGGCCGCGTGCGCGGCCTCCAACGAACGGGGAGCTTCGCCCTCCGAACCCCCGGAAACGGCGGCGGCGAGGGCCTTGAGGTAGGGCGTGTCGGGGGACCAGGCCTTCACGGAGATGGCGCCTGCATGCGGGGCGGACCCCCCGGGCGCGAAACCGGCTTCGCGGGCCACGGCGGGGGCGGCGGCCAA
>CAMOEO010000177.1 GCA_946612175.1 uncultured Verrucomicrobiota bacterium | reverse complement strand
GAGCGCGCCTTCCGCACGCATTTCGACGACGACAAGAACCGGAAAGCGGAGAACGTCGTGTGGCGCGACGGGCCCGACGGAAAGAAGATTCCGTTCCTGGACGGTTGGATTTCCCCCGAGATGGGCGCCTGGCAGGGCGAATTCTGGGGCAAGTACATGCTCGCCGGCGCCGAAGTCGCGGAATGCAGGAATGACGCGGAGCTCAAGCGCTGGCTCGCCGGGAACGCCGTCCGGTTCGTCCGGGAGTTCCGCCAGTCCGACGGCTACATCGGTTCCTACGCCGACCGAGACTTCCTCGGCGGGCCGAAGGACCGGCGCCACGGCTTCGCGTGGAACGTCTGGGGACGCAAGTACACGATGTGGGCGCTGCTTGAGATCGCCCGCGTCTGCGACCGGCCCGAACTTGTCGATGCCGCAGCGGGCATGGCCGGCCAGCTGATGGCGCAGCTCTCGGAAAGAGGCCTTTCGATCCGCGAAACCGGGACTTTCGCCGGAATGCCAAGCTGCAGCGCGTTGATCGTCCTGGTTCGGCTGCATCGCGCGACCGGCCGCCGGGAACACCTCGCCTTCGCGCGGAACATCGTCACCGACTGGGACCGCGCGGACGGCGCGATTCCGAATCTCGTGGGTAACGCGTTCAGCGGACGTCCCGTGCACGACTGGTATCCGAAGCCGGAACATTGGGCGAAGTCCTACGAGATGATGAGCTGCCTCGAGGGTATCGTCGAATACGCCGAAACGGCCGGCGGCGCGGAGGGTGCGAGGCTTTTGGATGCGGTCACGCGCGTCAGGGATCTGCTCGTCCGCCACGAGACGAACCGGCTCGGCTCCGTAGGAGACGGCGACAAGTTCACCGGACGCCAGAACGAACACAACAACGGCACGGAGCTGTGCGACGTGGTTTACTGGATGCGCCTGAACGCCGCGCTTTGCCGCGCGACCGGGGATGGCAAGGCGCCGGCGCTTGTCGAAAAGGCATTCCGCGGGGCGTTCCTGCCTGGAATCCGCGACGGCGGCCGGTGGTGCGTGCAGCTGGTGAAGGCGGACGGGACGGACGTCCCGGCGCCTCTTCAGGTCGGCATGAAGCGCCACCACTGCTGCGTGGACAACATGCCGCGCGGCTTCGTCGCGGCACGGCATGCCGGCATCCTCCGCGTCGCCGCGCCCGACACAAACGCCGCCGCCGGACGGTGGCGGCACAACAACGAACGGATCCAACCATGAGGAAATCACCCATGAGAAAATCACCCATCCGCCCGCGCCGGTTCCCCGGCTGCCGAGGAGCCGCAATCATTGCGCTTGTCTTTACGGCCTTCGCCGCGAATGCGGCCTACGACTACTACTGGTATGGCGCTGCCGGCGACGGTCTCTGGACGACGCCGGCCAATTGGTCGACCACCAGGGATTCCTACACCAAGGCCGGCGACTATCCGCGCTCCGGATCGTTCAACGTCCATGTCGACACGGGCCTGTCCGGGGACCACCGCGTGGAGATCTCGGTTCCCGCCGGCACGGCATGCCGGTGCGGCGCGTTCGAGCTTTACGACAGCTCGGGGGAGGGGACTCTCGTGCTCGATGGAGACTTCTCCGGCGGAAGCCGCCTGTCCCTTCCGCTGTCCGACAACAACAAGACTTTCGTCTGGACCGAGACCGGCCACCCGATGCATCTGGAGCTGCTGAATTTCTCCCTCCCCAACGGCGCGCTGAACGTCTCCGAGAACGAATGCGCCGGATGCAGCCTCCTGGTGAGCAACTGCGTCTACGCCGTGACCGGCAACAACTACTACCTCAAGATGCCGGGGAAACACGGCGGCACCGTGACGGTCCTCGATTCGGAAATCACGACGCAGCACCTGGGCGGGACGAGCGTCGCGGACGTCGCCGGCTACGTCCTCGCCGTCACCAATTCCACCATTGCCGTGAAGGGGTCCACGTGTCTCGGCGGCCCCGGAGCGGTCGTCGATTTCTCCGGCTCGACGCTTTCGTTCGGCAGCGCCCATCCGGTTTTCGGCGCCAACGCGATCGCGTCCACCAATGCCCATCCGGGCATGAAAATCCGGTTTGCCGATTCGAGAATCTCCTTCAACAGGAAGTTCCTCTACGCCATGAGCGCCGGCGGAGAACTTTCGTTCGTCAACGTCGTCCAGACCGGCGAGTGCCAGGGCGTCGAGGTGGCGGGCCTCTCGGCGACGTCGCTCACGAACACCGCCCTCCGGTTCTACAACACGCAGGGGAACGGCTACCGCGGCATTTCCGGAAACCTCGTCCTCGACAACTCGGAATGGGTGTGCACGAACGCGTCGGCGGCGACGGTCCTGAACGGGCCGCTGCACGTGACGCTGGCCGGCGAAGCCCCGCGGTTCGGCACGAGCGCCTTCTCCGGCACGCATGCCGTCACGTTCGATTTCCTCGTGCCCAAAGGCGGTTTCGCCATCCCGCCCGTGAACCGCATGGACAACTCCAAGACGGGGACGCTTTTTCCGACGAGCGCGGCCGGCGGGTCCCTCAACGTCCTTCCGGAAAGCCCGGCCGCGCTCGCGCAGGGAACGGTCCTGTGCCCGCTCGTCTACGTGCGCGACTCGAAAGGCGGCGCGCCGGTCTGCGAGTTGTCCAACCTGCCGCTTTCGACCCTTCCGAACGACCGCTCGAAGTTTCTCGTGACGACCGACTTCTCCTGGAACTACGACGAAATCGCCGCCAAGTCCGAAAGCGACTGGACGTGTGTCGATCCCGGCTACTCGGGCACCGTGGCGGGCGTCGCCGTCCGGCTCGTGGGACGGCCGTCCGGAACGCTCATCCTGGTCCGCTGAAGAAATGAACGCCAACATTTTCCCGATTCTGGTTTCCGCAGCTCTCGCCGCCGCCGCGCCGGCCGCGACGACGCTCAAATCCGCCGGCCCGGACGGTGTCGAGTTCGAACACCGCCCGCGTTCCCTCAAGGAACCCGACGTGCTGGTCGTCCGGCGGCTCGCGCCGGGCGATTGGGAACTGCGCGCGGACGGACGCCTGCTCGGCGTCTTCGACGCGGACGAACTCGCCAAAGGCGTGGACGCCATGCGCCTCGATTCGCCCAACCGCCGCCGCGCGCTCGACCCGGTTCTGCGCAAGGAGGGTCCCGTCCCCTTCCGCGTGGCGGTCCGCCGCCGCGCCCCTTCGCCCCCGCCCGTGGACGTGTTCGTGTGCATGAACAACGACGACTTCGCCGACGGCGGCGAATCGCTCCTGCGCCTCGCCCGGGTGCTCGGGGAAAAGACGCCGTGCGATTTCGTGACGCTTTCCCTGCGCTGCCGCCCGGACCTCGAATCCGCAGAGGTCCGCGACCTGGCGAAGCGCTTCATCGCCGCATGCCACGAAGAGGGCATCCGCGTCGCGTTCGAAACCGATCCGCGTCTCGCCCGCGAAGGGTTCCTCGCGGCCCATCCCGGCGAAGCCCAGAAACTCGTCGTCTTCGGCGGTCGGCCGCCGAAACTTTCCGACCACATGACCGGCGGAACGCGCGGATACGACGTGACGGCCGAGGAGCCGTTCGACGAAGCGTCCGGCGCCCGGCTCTTCACGCTCTTCTGCGCGGACGTCTTCGCCCCGCATCTGGACGAGTACACCTCCAAACTCGTGCGCGAGGCGAAGGCGCTCGGCGCCGACACCGCGATGCGCGACGAGTGGGGCTTCCCGCCGACGTCCGACGAGGTGTTCGCGCGCCACCGCGCGTTCTGGTATTCCGAGGCCATGGCCGCCGACTACAAGGCGCGTTTCGGGGCGGACCTCAAGGCGGACATCGTCCTGATGGGGACCGCTCCCGCCGGGCGCGACGAGGAGCGCGGCGCCGCGATCCGCCGCTACGAGGAGGCAATCTACCGCCGCTGCGCGGCGATCGAACGCCGCCACTACGCCGAGACGAAATCGGTCTTCGGCCCGGACGCGGTGGTGACCAAGCACTCCACCTGGATCCCGCTCGTGGACCGCTTCGATTTCCAGAAAAACGGCCTGGACTGGTGGGCGGCCGACCGCGACATCGCGCAGACGGACGAAATCACGCCCGTCGCGGTGCGGCTCGGCCTGGCGAAGAAAACCGGCAGTTCCGTCTGGATGAACGAAGGATACCAGGACCGCCCCGAAAAGTATCTGGCGGAGGTGAAGCGCTACGCCCTTTCCGGCGGGCGGATGGTATTCCACCGGGTCTACGGCGGCAACTGGGACGCGGGCCTTCCCGCATCCGAGCGGCGCCTCCGGACGACTCTTTCGGTTTTCGAACAGCCCGGCATGGTGGAGACCCTGGAAAAGCTGCGCGAGCTCGACCGCACGACCGCCGCGCAGCTCGACTCTCCCGTGGCGCTCGTTTTCGGCCATTTCGAAGTGATGGACTGGTCGTCGCCGGCCTACCGCGACTGGGGCGCCGCCGTGGCGGACGGCCTGCACGGCAAGGGTTGGGCCGTGGACGCCTACCCCTCGACCGAGCTGCACGCCGGGACCTTCCGCGTCGATGCGGAGGGCTGGCTCCGCGTCGGCCACCAGCGCTACCGCGCGCTCGTCGTGAAAAACCTGTCGGAGCGCGATCTGGCGGGCGTCCGCAGGATGCTGGGCGCCAAGGGCGTGAAAACGGTTCTCCACGTCGCCGCGGACGACGCCGCGACCGTCGCGGCGGTGGACGCGCAGCTCGCCGCCGCGGGCGCCGTGAAACAACCGCCGCTGTCCGTCAAGAAGACCTTCTGGAACTTCGGATCCACGCGCGAACCGGCTTCGTCAGGAACCGCCACGCTCCAGGACGGGACGAAGGTCGAATTCTGACCCCGTCCGGGATTGACGGCGGGGGCGCGCTCGCGCTCGGCCTCCCGCACGGCGAGGTCTTCGCCGCGATCCACGCGAACGTGCCGGCGACCGTGTGGCTCCCGGCCGCGCGCATGGGCTTCCTCGCGCCCGACGGCTCGCTCCTGCCGCCGCCCGCGGCGCCCGCCCCTCTCGCCGCCCCGCCCGTGCTGCTCGACTGGTCCGGCAGCAACGACCACTGGAGCCGCAACCACGAGCGGCTCTGGGAAGGCATGCGCGCGCGCAAGATGTCCCTCGTCGGCCTCTGGGGCGGCTACGGCCACAACGGCGACCTCGCGAAGGGCCGCGAAAAGAACGACCTCGTCGGCTCGTTCGACGTCTTCTCCGTCCGCCGCGACCAGCCGTATCGCCGGCACGTTCAATACGGCAATTCCAAAACCGGAATTTCCCTGAAATGCGAGTCGGAGGAGAGAAGCGCGGCTCCGTTGCAGATGGCGGACGCGGCAATCCAGACGTCGTTGGTGGGCAGGGGTTTTCCGCGCCCTTGAAGGTCGCGGAACAGACGCGCGTAGCAGCCGGCCGTTTCCTCGGTGGCGTCGACGACGGACACGGCCTCGTCGGCAAGAAAGTCGGCCAGACGCGATTCCTGCAGCCGTCCCCGCCTTGTCGAAGTGTCGACCCCGGCCCGGTATTCACCGATCACCACGGCCGGGACCAGGATCCTGTCGAACGCGGAAACCGCTTTCGCCGCGCGCGGAATCCCGTCGAAGAGATCGATCAGGACGCAGGTGTCCATCGCCGCCTTTCTCATTTCCACAAATCCTCGTCGATCTTGGAGAACGCCTTCTGGGCGGCGCGGAGTTCCCGGCAGCTCTCCTTGTCGAGGCACCCCGAAAAGCGGGCCAGGTTGTTGCGCGGAACCGCGGGATCGCGGGTCTTCGACAGCCCCAAGGCCGAGGCGACGATGTCGTGCAGGACTTTGTTCACGCTCTTGCCTGCCTTGGCGGCGTGGTCGCGCAAGGCGTCGATGAAATCCGGACTGTCCCGGAACGTGATTGCGGTGGTCTCCATCGTGATTCTCCAATTGCATCAAAAGATGGCATCATTATGCATCATCTTGGGCGTTTGTCAACCCTCCCCGCCGCGGCCTCGCTCCCGCCCCTTTTTGCGCTCGGTGTCTTTCATTGTGACGAAATGCGCCCCCGCCACGCTCAACGACAGCTGGGGCTACAAGCCGGCCGACCAGAACCGGAAGAGCTCCGACGAGGTGCGCCGGACGCGCAAGCACCTGCGGAAGCTGGGCGTGAACTACCTCCTCAACGTGGGGCCCGACGGACTGGGCCGCATCCCGGCGACCACCGCCGGCATCCTTCGCGAAGCGAGGGATCCGGAAGCTACGGACAAAGCCTGACCCTGCGCGCCCCTGCGGGAGCCGGGTTTCGGGATTCGGGTTTCGCGCGTTGTTATGCGTGTTAGTTTTGCATTGACAGGACGGAGGCCGTTCGGGTATGATGCGTGACGTTGCCGATTGACATCATTGACACCAATGACACCATTGGCAGGATTGTCACGATTGGCACAACTCAACCCCTTCAACCC
>CAMOEO010000176.1 GCA_946612175.1 uncultured Verrucomicrobiota bacterium | reverse complement strand
GAAGTCCCAGCGCAGGCCGTCGTGCTGCGGGTGGAGCGGATGGCGCAGGAGGCTCGTGGCGCCGTCCGCCGCGACGGTGAAGCGGAACGACGCGCCCTCGCGGAGGCTGCCGCCCTCGTCGGCGTCGATGACGGGGATCTCGGTGGGGAGCACCACGGAGCTGATGCGAAGCGCCTCGTTCGCGGTGTCGGGAATCGTCGCGGCGCCGGCGTAGAGGCGATAGGAGAGCGAGCCGTCGGAGGCGGTTTCGCCCGCGGCGACGACGCGCTGCAGGAGGCGGATCGCGCCGTGTCCGTCCACGTGGAACGGGAGGCGGATCCTGGCGCGCCCGCCGGTCGGCGTGCCGGCGGAGGCGCCGGGCGCGGCCACCGTGTCGAGCACGGCTTCGGCGACCCAGAGCCCGGCGGGCCAGGCGGTGAGCGCCGCGTCAGTGCCGCTCGTCTCGCCGCGGAGCGGGACGACGGCCTTCATCCCCGAGCCGCCGTCGACGTCCCGCGCCGTGAGGAGCGCGCCGAAGGGCACCCCGCGCGGGAGCGTGGAGCCGCCTTCCCCGACGAAGCTCGTTCGGTCGAGGCCGAAGGCGACGCGCCAGGTCTCGCCCGGGGCGAGGCGCTTGCGCGACACCTCGCCGATCGCGCCGACCGGGGTCCAGACGGCGTTGGTGAGGGCGACGTCCTCGTCGCGCCAGAGCAGGAACCGCGCGGAAAAGGGGAGGCGGGGGTCGAGCTCGGCGACGGCGCGGTCCAGCGACAGCGCGACGATGCGCGGGGCGGCGCCGTCGTTGCGGACGGAGAGCGTGGCGCGCGCGCCGGCGGCCCCGAAGTCGAGGCCCGTCTGCGGAGAGACGAACAGCGCGCCGGACCAGTCCGAGAGGTCCCCGGCCCCGACGAGCAGCGCCTCGCCGTCGGAGACGGTCCCGCCCGAGTAGAACGGCAGGCGCGAGGGCGGCTCGCCGCGCGTCTTGCCGCCGATGCGGAGCATCGTGTCTCCCGTGAGGTCGTCGAAGCCCGCCAGATACGCCTCGGGCGTGACGGAGACGCCCTCCTGCAGCGAGAAGCCGAAGTAGTTGAGCACGTCGCCGTCGTCGCTCGGGTGCCAGGTCGTGCGCGGGGCGGCCGGGACGCCGACGAGCGTCGTCGAGAACGTCCCGCCCGCCGTGAGGTTCGTGTTGAAGCAGAGGCAGACGACGCCCGCGGGGATGCGCGTCACCAGGCTCGCCTCGCGGTATTCGCGGTTCCACATGAGGATCGGCGAGGAGACGAGCCCCTCCGTCCCGCCGTCCGCCGAGAACTGGCGCGTGGCGAGGAACGCGGCCGGGTCGTAGACGCCGACCGAGTCGACGGGCCACTGCGAGAAGACCGCGCCCGCGTCCTGCTCGGGCGAGACCTCGACGTAGACGGCGTTCCAGCCGGGCTTGAGGGCGATGCGCTGCGCGGCGCACTGCGCGCTCGCGCGCGGCGCGAGCGCGCAGAGGGAAAGAAGGATGACGAGTTTCTTCATGGCAAGTGCGGAGGATGGTTTCTCAATGTCCAACAACTCTCAATGTCCAACAATCGTCAATGGTCAATGTCAATATCAATCAATGCCGCACGACCGGCGTCGAATGGAGAATTGGCATTGATATTGATGTTGGTGGACATTGGTGGCATTGGGAGTTGGTGGACATTTGCAGAGCCAGGGGTCAGGGGGCGGAGGTCGTGGCGTCGCCGTCGAGCTTCACGCGGAAGAAGGCGGCGGCGTTGTCGGACGGGAGAAGATAGACGGTCGCGGGGGCGGCCGGCGGGGTCGAGATGCGGGAAAGGACGTTGACGGGCGCGGCGGCGTCCGGCGCAAGGAACACCGACACTTCGCTCCACGTTCCGGTCGGGGAGTCCGCCGTCTGCACGACGTAGGCGCGGCCGGGCGCGGTGGGGAACGCGAGGGAATGGCGCGCCGCCGCCTCTCCGTCGCCCAGCGCGAAGGCGGTGATGCGCAGGACGCTCGCCGCGTCGAAGGGGTTGGTGCCTGCGAGCGCCTCGTCGATCGTCGGCACGCCGTCGCCGTCGTGGTCGGCGTGGGGGTCGAAGCCGGCCTCGGGATCCCAGGCGTCCGAATCCTCCCACTCCGCCTTGAGGCGGGCGCGGAGCGCGTCGTCGAGGCCGTCGCCGTCCTTGTCCTCGCCGAGGACGATGTCCACCTCGCGCACGCCGCCGGGCTCGCCCACGGCGGTGCCCTCGGCACGGCCCTCGTCCACGACGACGCCAGTCCAGACCTTCTTCCCGTCGTTGACGGCGATCGAGAGGATCGCGCCCGGCGTGGCGTAGCCGGCGGTCTCGCCGTCCGCGAGCGGGATGCGGAGGCTGTAGTTTCGGCGCGAGTCGGGCAGGAAGAACGTCTGGGTCCGCGCAATCTCCTTTCCCGCGGCGTCGGCGGCGGAGAGGACGGCCACGCGGTTCGTGTCGAACGCCTTGTGTTCGGAATCCATCACGCGGCCGAGGTACGTGAACGGATTCACGGCGGCCGATTGCGCGCGGGCGCTCCGAGCGGGCGCGAAAGCCAGAAGGAGGAACGCAACGGCCAGCGTCCCGGAGCCGGCGAGCGGGAAGTGTCGGGATTTCATGACTAGCCATTATACACGAAACCCGCGATGAATGTTAGAAAAAAAACAGCCCCGAGAGGCCGGACGATGCAAGGCGGGCGGGGCGTGCGTTCCGCGCGCCCCTTGCGGACCCGCGGCGCTAGAACGCGTAGTCCAGCGCGATCGTGAAGGCGAGGTATTCGTTCTCCATACCGGAGCAGTCGGGCCCCACCTCGGTTTCGCCGGAATCGTATTCCCGCTGGGAAAGGTCGCCCTGGTTGAGCGTGGCCTTCTGCCAGTCGACGCCGAAGGAGACGGTCGCGCGCTCGGCGACGTGCCAGTCGAGCGAGACGCCCGCGGCGTAGACGTTCCCGTCGTAGTCGAACGAATCGTGCGTGTCCTTTTCGGCGGCGATGTGGTTGTCGCGGTCGCGGCCCTTCCAGCCCGGCGCCCAGGAGGCGTAGACGGAGAGGCCGAGCGAATCGGTGAGCTTCCACGAGCCGCCGAGGCCGACGTAGCCGAAGAAGAGGACCTGGCGGTAGTCGCAGACGTGGCCGGTGTCATGCGTCCAGACGTGGTCGTTGTCGGTGTACCAGTAGTCGGTGCGGCCGTCGCAGGTCCACTTCCAGCGCTGCTCGCGGGCGCCGGCGAAGACGTAGCTCGTGGAATCCTCGGAGCGCCAGAAGTCGAAGGAGACGTTGGCGTCGAACAGCCAGGCGTCCGTGAGCTCCGTGTCGGAGCGGGAGTACTCGGTATGGGGGACGTGGTCGCCCGCCATCCAGTCGTAGTCCTTCATGTCGTAGTCGTCGGAGCCGCTGCCGCCGTACCAGACGCCGAGGTTGAGCGAGAGGCGGTCGTAGCGGACGGAGCCCGAGCCGCCGAGCATCGCGGCGGCCATGTCCCAGTCGAGGCGGGAGAGCTGGTGGCGGCGGTCTTTCGGGGGCGCACCGGGGATTTCCTCCAGGTAGTCGGCCAGCTGCCCCTTCGGATGGAAGACGTGCTCGCGGGCCTCGCCGCCGACGAACGTCGTGCCGGCGGAGAAACCGAAGGAGAGGGCGCCTTCCTCGAATTCGGCGACGGGCGCCGCGCGGAAGCCGGCGGCGCTCGCGGTCGCTGCCACGAGCGCCGCCGCCGCGACGAGCGATGCGTGACGAGTGACGAGCGTTTTCATGGTTGGTTGGTCGGGCGCCTTGCGCGGAGAGGCCGCGCAAGGCGTCTCGCGGGGCTAGAAGTAGTAGGTCGTGCTGACGGTGGCGAGGAGGACGTGGCGGTCGCAGTCGGAGCGGGACTTTTCGCCGTCGCGGCCGTTGCCCAGGTCGTGGCCCTCGCCGAAGGCGTAGTCGAGGCCGACGTTGACGCTCATGTTGTCGCCGCGGCGGCCGACGCTGAAGGTGACGCCGTACATGTCGACGTCGGTCGTGATGAAGTCGGTGCTGTCCGGGTCGTCCGGGACGCGGATCGAGGAGAACGCGGTGTAGAAGCCGGCGCGGATCGGGTAGCGCTCCGCAACGATGTATTCGCCGCCGAGGCTCACGTCGAGGACCGAGTGCAGGTGGATCGACTGGGAGACGGGGACGCCCTGGATGTTCCAGCGCATGAGGTCGAACGTGTGCGAGGGATGGTAGATCGCGTCGAGCGCGAAGCCCCACACGCCGGGGACGGTCCGGCCGACGCCGACCGCGAGCTGCCACGGGATGTAGTTGTCGGCCTTGACGTCCGTGGAGTAGATGCCGAAGCCGGGAATGTCCTTGTCTTCGGCATCGACGCCGTTGACGCTGAGCGTGCCGTCGTCCCAGACCCGGACGTTCGGCGTCTGGAAGGTGGCGCCGACGCTCCAGCCGTCGCCGAGGTCGTACTGGACGCCGACGCTGGCGAGGACGCCGAGCACCGTGAGGTCGATGGCGCCGTTCACCGAGGAGACGCCGGTCTGGAAGGTGCTCTGGGAGATGCTGCAGTCGCGGTAGACCGCGAAGAGCCCGGCGCCGACGGAGAGCCGGGAGTCCGCGGGGGCCCAGGAGAACGCCGGGCCGATCCAGAGCGTCTGGTCGTTGTAGTCGCTGTGGTCGAAGCTTGTGCGGGTGCCGTCGGCGGCGATGATGTGGCGCTTCTCCTGCTTCGGGGCGAAGACGCCGAAGCCGCCGACCCACTCGTCCGAGAGGCGCGACACGCCGCCCATCGCGCCGGGGATCGTCACGAAGGTGTCGCTCTTGTCGTCCGCGCCCCAGTCCAGGGCCCCCTTCGTCCGGTGGTGCTCGCGGCCGTAGAGGTTCGCGGAGAGCGAGATGCTGTCGCCCTGCGAATGCGCGAGGCCGGCGGGGTTGTAGAAGATGGCGTCGACGTCGCTCGCGGTCGCGATCGCGGCGCCGCCCATGCCGCCGGCGCGGTCGCCGATGACGAAGTCGCGGTAGCGGCCGTCGGTGGCGGAGGCGCTTGCGGCGGCGAGCGCGAGCGAGATGACGGGGACAAGGGATGCGGGACGGTGGACGGAATGCTGCATCGTGGGGTGGTGGTGGGGGGTGACCCGATCCCATGCTGCACGACGGGATGCGGGGAGAACGTGGCACGCGATTCTATACGACGCCCGCGAAGGGGTCAATGAAAATGTGCCCCGGGCCGCCGCCCGGGGCACATCGCCAGGCCTGTCCTGCGACCTACCTGCCCTTGCGCTCGGAGATCGCGGCCTGGGCGGCCGCGAGGCGGGCGATCGGCACGCGGAACGGCGAGCAGGACACGTAGTCGAGCCCGATCCGGTGGCAGAACTCCACCGAGGTCGGATCGCCGCCGTGCTCGCCGCAGATGCCGCAGTGCAGGTTCGGGCGGACGGCCTTGCCGTCCTTGACCGCCATCTGCATGAGCTTTCCGACGCCGCTCTGGTCGAGCTTGGCGAACGGGTCGTTCTCGAAGATCTTCGCGTCGTAGTAGGCCTCGAGGAACTTGCCCGAGTCGTCGCGCGAGAAGCCGTAGGTCATCTGCGTGAGGTCGTTCGTGCCGAAGCAGAAGAACTGCGCCTCCTCGGCGATCTCGCCGGCCAGCAGCGCCGCGCGCGGGATCTCGATCATCGTCCCGACCTTGTAGGAGAGGTTGATGCCCGAGAGGTTGATCTCGACGTTGGCGGTGTTGACCACGATGTCGCGCACGAACTTGTACTCGTTCACGTCGCAGGTGAGCGGGATCATGATCTCCGGCTTCACGCTCCAGGCCTTGTGGCGGCGCTGGACGTTGATCGCGGCTCGGATGACGGCGCGCGTCTGCATGCGGGCGATCTCCGGGTAGGTCACGCACAGGCGGCAGCCGCGGTGGCCCATCATCGGGTTGAACTCGTGCAGCGAGGCGATGATCTCCTTGATGCGGGTGACGGGCTTGTGCTGCGCCTTCGCCAGGAGCGCGATCTCGTCCTCGCTCTGCGGCAGGAACTCGTGCAGCGGCGGGTCGAGGAAGCGGATCGTGACGGGGTGCCCCTCGAGCGCCTCGAAGAGCTCCTCGAAGTCGGTCTGCTGGAACGGGAGGATCTTGGAGAGCGCGATGCGGCGCTCCTCCTCCGTGTCGGCGCAGATCATCTCGCGGAACGCGGCGATGCGGTCCGGCTCGAAGAACATGTGCTCGGTGCGGCACAGGCCGATGCCCTCGGCGCCGAGCTCGCGCGCCTTGCGGGCGTCGCGCGGCGTGTCGGCGTTGGTGCGGACGCGGAGGCGGCGGAACTTGTCGGCCCACGTCATGATGCGGTCGAACTCGCCCTCGATCGTCGCGTCGACGGTCGTGATGACGCCGTCGTAGATGTTGCCGGTCGACCCGTCGATGGAGAGCCAGTCGCCCTCCTTGAAGGTCTTGCCGCCGAGGACGAAGCGCTTGTGCTCCTCGTCCATCTGGATCTCGGTGCAGCCCGAGACGCAGCACTCGCCCATGCCGCGGGCGACGACGGCCGCGTGGCTCGTCATGC
>CAMOEO010000175.1 GCA_946612175.1 uncultured Verrucomicrobiota bacterium | reverse complement strand
GGCAGCTGAGCCTGAGGAACGTCCGCTTCTTCTTCATGGACGAATACGTCGACGACGAGAAGGACGAGCTCATCCCCGCGACGCATCCGCTTTCCTTTCGCGGGCAGATCGGACCGCTGCTCTTCGACAGGATCCGCCCCGACCTCCTGATGCCCAAGGAGCAGATCGTCTTCCCGACGCCGGAGAACATCGCCGACCTCCCGAGGAGGATCGAGGACGCCGGCGGCATCGAGGTCTGCTACGGCGGCATCGGCATCCACGGCCACGTGGCGTTCAACGAGCCGGCCCCCGGCGTCGCGGAGAGCGATCCGCGCATCCTGGAGATCAACGAGTTTACCCGGACCATCGACGCCACGCGCCACTGCGGCGTGGGCGGGAACCTGGAGAACTTCCCGCGGCGCGCCATCACCCTGGGCATGAGGCAGTGCCTCGGCGCCCGCAAGATGCTCCTCATGACGCGCAACGAGACGACGGCCTTCCTCTGGGCCAACACGATCCTGCGCATCGCCGCCCTCGGCGCCCCCGGCGACGACTACCCCGTCACCCACGCCCGCCACCACGCCAGTCTCCGCATCGTCTCCGACTACGGCACGGCGCAGAAGCCGAAGTTCAACGTCTAGCGGCCTGGCTGTCCGTTGCGCCTCCAAGGGCATCGGTGGTATCATCGGCGCCATGCAAAACCTGTCTCTCTGCATCCGGAAGGCGCACGTCGTCGCCCCGGGCCGCGACCTCGGCGTCGCCGACGTGCGCGTCGGCGCCGACGGCCGCATCGCCGCCGTCGGCGGCGCGGACGCCGCCCCGCGCTCCGGCGACGAGATTGTCGACGCCGACGGCCTCACGCTCCTGCCGGGATTCGTCGACATCCACTCGCACGGGCGCGGCGGATTCGACTTCAGCGACGCCACGGACGAGGCGTTCGACGCCATCGGGCGCGGAAAGCTCGCCGACGGCGTGACCTCCTTCCTCGCGACGGGACTGACGCTCCCCGAAGACGGCCTCGCGGCGCTCTGCCGCGCCACGGAGCGCTACAAGGCCCGCGTCGCCTCCGGCGCCGCCGTCGGCGCCCACTGCCTCGGCGTCCACCTCGAGGGACCCTTCTTCAACCCGAAGATGGCCGGGGCGCAGAACCCCGCCTTCCTCCGCGACCCGGACGCGGCCATGGTCAAGCGCCTCCACGCCATTTCCCCCGTCCGCATCGTTTCGCTCGCGCCGGAACTTCCCGGCGCCGAGGAATGCATCCGCGAACTCGCGGAAGCGGGAATCGTCGTCTCCGGCGGCCATTCGGAGGCCGGGTACGCCGCCTTCGAGAGCGCCCGCGCCGCGGGAATGCGCCACCTCACGCACTTCTGCAACGCCATGCTCCCCGCGCACCATCTGCGCCCGACGATGGTCAACGGCGGCCTCGTCGCCGACGACGTGCGGGTCGAGATCATCTGCGACGGCGTCCATCTCTCCGATGCCATGATCCGGCTCGTCGCAAAGGCGAAGGGTCCGGCCGGCGCGATGCTCGTCACGGACGCCATGCGCGCCGCCGCGCAGCCCGACGGACTCTATTCGCTCGGCGGGCTGCGCGTCCGCGTGGAGCATGGCCGCGCCACCCTTGCCGACGTCCCCTACGACCCGAACGCCGTCGTCTCCAACGTGGCCGGCTCCGTCGCGCTCTTCCCGGATTGCCTCCGCCGCTGGGTTCGGCTCTGCGGCTTCCCGCTCTGCGAGGCGATCAAGGCGGCGGGCTGGAACCAGCTGCGCTCCCTGGGCGTCCGCGACCGGGGCGACATCGCGCCCGGTCAGCGCGCCGACCTCGTTCTCGTCGACGACCGCCTGTCGCCCCAACGGGTGCTCGTCGGCGGTGTTCCATGCCAAGGGGGCGCGCCTTGTGCTTAGGAAAAGAAGCCCCGCCCCTTCGTGCGCGAAGAGCGCGATCCGTTCGTCGGTCGGGCTCTCCGCGAGATACCGGAACGGTTCGGAATCGTGGCGGTAGCCGAGGCTTGTTGTGTCGTGGAAGGCGGAATCATAGCGCAAAATCCGCGTTTGCGGGGAAAAATCTCGATGACGAGACAGCCGTTTTCCCGCTTCCCCCGCCACCCGCCTTGCCCCGATGGTGGCGTTGTGGTAGCATTTCCCGTGTCAGCGAAACGGAGGTGCACCATGGAAAACGATGTTCTGGTGATCGGCGGCGGGCTCGCCGGATGGCGGGCGGCGGAGGCGGCGGTGCAGGCCGGCGCGTCCGTCGCGCTCGTCGCGAACGGCGCCGGAAACTCCCCCGAAATCCACGCGCTCAACGTTCCCGTCGGTCCGGGCGATTCGGTGGATCTCTTTATCGCGGACACGCTCAGGAGCGGACGCGGCGCATGCGATCGCGCGCTCGTCGAGACGCTCTGCCGCGAGTCCGTCGCGCTCGCAGACGAGTTCCCGTGGGACCGCGGGCCCGACGGCTCGCTCGACCTGCTGCAGCCCGTCGGCTGCAGCGTTCCGCGCTGCGTCTCCATCGGCCACCATATCGGCGCGTGGGCCCTCGCGAAGCTCAAACGCGACCTCGCCGGAAAGGTCGAGGTCGTGCGCGGGCGGATCGTCACGCTGAGAGCGGAGGATGGCGTATTCCACGCGGAGTTTGATTCTCACGCAGAGAACGCGGAGAACGCAGAGAGGTCCCACTCTTTACGTTTCACTCTTCACTCTTCACTCGTGGCCAAAACGGCCGTTTTGGCCACAGGCGGCTGGTGCGGCAAATACGCGTTCTCCGACAACCCTCCGGAGCTGCGCGGCGACGGCATCGCGCTGGCGCGGTCGCTCGGCGCCGCCGTGCGCGACAGGGACGCCGTGCAGTACGAGCCCACCGTCGCGCTCGCGCCCGCCGCCGTGCGCGGCATCCCCGTCATCACCACGATGCTCCACGAGGGCGCGACCTTCCGCAACGCGCTCGGCGAGGAGTTCCTGCCCGACCGGCACGCCAACAAGGACGAGCTATCCCGCGCCATCCTCGCCGAAATCGCCGCCGGCCGCGGCGTGGACGGCGGCGTCTGGTTCGACGCCACCGGCGTCCCCGCCGACGTCCTCCGCACCCGCTACGCCGACACCGTGCGCCGCTACGCCGCGGCGGGCGTGGACGTCACGCGCGAGCCGATGCTCGTCGCGCCCGCGCCGCACACCTCCCTCGGCGGCGTCGTCATCGACGCGCGCTGCCGCGTTCTGCGGCCGGACGGCTCGCCCGTTCCCGGCCTCTTCGCGGCCGGCGAGGTGACCGGCGGCGTCCACGGCCTCAACCGCATCGGCGGCAACGCCGGAACCGAAGTCCTCGTCTTCGGGCGCATCGCCGGCCGCGAGGCCGCCTGTGCATCGTGCCGCCGAAGCGCGCCTTGAAGCATCGCAACCCGTGCTTGGTCGATCAGAGGGGGAAGGGCGGTGCGGGACGGTTCGAACCGATCCGCCGGCATGGGCCTTTCCTACGCCAGTTCGGCGAGGAGGGCGCGGAGGGAGGCGGCCTTGCCGCGAGCCTTGGCGGCGCGCTCCATCGCGGAGTTGTCGCCGGCGAACTTGGCGTAGGCGTTGATCACCTCCGGGGCGGGGGCCTCGAGTTCGGCGATGGCCTGGCGCAGCTCGGCGAGGAGCGGCGCGCATTCGCCGTCGCGGCCGAGCTCGCGCAGGGCCTTGACGCGCCAGTAGTCCATCTCGCCGGCGTGGATCCAGCCCTTGAGGGCTTTCTCCAGTTCGGCGCGATACCCGGCCTCATCGCCGAGCGCCTTGCGGCATTGCGCCATCAGGTAGCGGCTCTTGGGCTCCGTGCCGGCGTCGCCGGGGCGGCCCGCCTGGAGGTTCTCGGGGTAGGTTGTGGACTCCTCGAAGAACGCGAGCGCCGTGGCGGGGTCGCCGCGCTCCATCGCCTCCTTCCCGAGTCCGATGCAGGCCTCGACGAACGGCGCGAGGAGTCCGTCGGCGCCCTCCCACACGTGGAAGCGGCGCGAGGTGAGGATGTCGTGCGCCTCGCGGAAGCGTCCGACGGCGTTGAGCGCATAGGCCAGGCGCAGCATGCACGGGTCGTACTGCTCGCCCGTGGCGCGGTATTTCTCCAGCAGCGCGAGGCGCTCGGCGGCGGGCAGGTCGAGCTTTTCGGCGAGCTTGCCCGCCTCGTCGAGCGTGCGGAAGTTCGTCGGGTCGGCCTCCAGCGAGCGCAGGTAATACTCGTAGGCCTCCCGGCTGGGGACGCCGGACGGAACGCCGGTCGTGACGAAGAACGTGCCGGGGTGCGAGAGGCCGAAGCCGAGGCAGCGCAGCGCGAGCGCGTGGCGGGGCGCGAGCGCGACGCAGCGCCGCCAGTCGGCGAGCGCGGCGTCCTTGCGGTCGTGGTTCCACTCGCAGCAGCCGAGGTAGTACCAGGCGTTGGGAAGGTCCGGCGCGGCGGCGACCGCCGCGCGGAGGACCTCCTCCTCCTCGAGGCGGTCCGGGAAGACGTAGTCGGTGGGCATGGCGTCGGCCGCGCGGAAGGCCGCGACCGACGGGGGCTCTGCCCCCGAACCCCCGAGGTGCGCTAGCGCCGCGCCCTTGAAGTAGCCGAAGAGGGCGTTCTTGAACGAACGGCAGGCGGCGAGCGTTTCGGAGAGCGGGAGCGCCTGCGGTCCGGTGCGGTAGGGCTTCTCCTCGGCGGCGCGCGCGAGGGCGGCGTCGCAGAGCGCGACCACCTCTTCGTAGAGGCCGAGGCCCCAATCGTCGCAGACGCATTCCAGCATCTGCTGCGCCGGCAGGCCGCGGTTCGCCGAAGCGGCCGCGAGGGCAGCGGCGGCCGCCGCCGGGGACGGCGCCCCTTCCTTTGCGAGTTCGCGCTCGACCACGGCCCAGACTTCGAGCGGATCGAGCTCGATGGCTCGTGCGAGGCAGGCCTCCGCGTTCTCTGCGCTCTCTGCGTGAGATCCAACCTCCGCGCGCTTCCGAAGGAAGATCCCCTTCATCGTCCAGAGCTTCGCCTCGTCCTGTCCCAGCGCGAGGGCGTCGTCGACGCGGGCGATGGCTTCGGCCCAGTCGCCGCGGAGGGCGGCGAGGCGGGCGAGCTCGACGAAGGACTCCTTCTTGTGCGTCGCGCGCCAGGTGCAGCGCCAGAAGAGGTCCTCGGCGCGCTTGAGGTCGCCGAGGTGGCGCTCGACGAGCGCGAGGTAGTATTCCGGCGCGGCGTCGAGGGCGCGGGTGAAGTTCTGCGTGGCGCGGGCGACGGCGCGCTCCAGATAGGGCTTCGCCTCGGCGAAGGAGCCGCGCTTGGCGAGGCGGACGCCGAGGGCGACGTTGGCGCGGGTGTAGTCCGGGTCGATGGCGAGCGCGCGCTCGTAGTAGGGGAGGGGATCGACGAGGCCGTTGTGGAACTGGTCGAGGCGCAGGCCCGTCTCGTAGGCCAGCTCCGCGCTCGAATACGAGGCCGGCGGCTTCGGGTTGGCGACCTTGGGCGGGAGCGGCGCGCGCGGATCGGGCCCGACGGGCGTGTAGGAGAGGAACGCCGTGCCGGAGGCGTCGAAGATCGCGGCGGTGTAGCGTTGGTCGGCCGTCTCGGCGTCGGCGTCGAGTTCGCGGCGCCAGGGCGCGTCCGGTCCGATGGATACGCCGCGCTCCTCGAACACGCAGTCGCGGTCGCGGAAGAGGCGCACGGTGCAGCCCTCCAGCTCGCGCGTGGAGTGGAAGCCGACGAGCAGGCGGCCGTCCTTCAGGCGGTCCACGTTCACCGCGCCGTCGACCGTGGCGTTCTTCACGCCGCCGATGCCCTTCACGGGGAACCAGAACTGGTCCACGCGGCGCGTCTCGTAGGGGGCGATCCAGGAGTAGTCCGGCTGGTTGTCGCTCCAGCAGCCGACCATCAGCTCCAGATAGGGGCCGTCGCTGTCGGTGAGGACCTTGTCCCAGACGTGGGCCTCGGGGAAGTTGCCCCAGAGGAAGAACTTCTTGCCGACGGTGACGTGGCGGTTGGAGACGTGGACGGTGCCGCACTGCTTCCCGTGGTCGTAGCCGGCCATGAAGGCGTTGTCGGGATCCATGCCGAAGATGGAGCGGGACTCGATCGTGAAGTTGCGCCACCACGAGAGGTCCATCTCGCCCTCGATGTCGTCGGCGTACTTGGAGCGCTGCGAGGGCAGCAGCTCCATCTCCTCCTTGCGCGGGCCGATCGGATAGTGCGTCCAATAGTTCTTGTGGTGGTCGAATCCGAGGTGCATCGACGGCGGGAAGAGGATCTGGTAGTCGTCGCCGCAGTGGACGGAGACGTTGGCCCAGTAGATCATCGACTCGATCCACGGGCCGCGGTTCATGAAGACGTTCTGCGCGCGGAGGACGGCGCGGTCGGCGGGGAAGGAGAGGCCGATCGTCCACTTGAGGCGGCGGCGCAGCTCCGTTTCGCCGATCCAGATGGTCGGCGTGCCGTCGGGCGCGGTCGTCGTCCGCCAGTCGATCGGCATCGCCGTCGTGGCGCGGTGGTGGTGCGGGAAGTTCCACTCCACGCCGCCGGAGATCCACGCGCCGAGCATGCCGAT
>CAMOEO010000174.1 GCA_946612175.1 uncultured Verrucomicrobiota bacterium | reverse complement strand
CAACCTTTTCAACCCCTTCAACCTTTTCAACCCCTTCAACCTTTTCAACCCCTTCCCCGCCATGTCCCTCTTCCTCGACTCCCACGTCCACGTCTACCCGACCTACCGCGTCGACCGGCTCTTCGCCGCGTTTCGCGCGGCGGTCCGCCGCCACGGCGCGGAGGAGGGCGCGATGCTCCTCGTCGAGCGCGAGGGCACGGACGTCTTCGCCGAATGGGCCGAAGGCCGCGGCCTGCCGGACGGCGTCCGCGTCGCCCGCCGCGAGGACACCGCCATCGAGCTCTCGTTCCCCGACGGCGCGACGCCCGTCGCGGTGCTCGCCGGCCGCCAGATCGCGTGCGCCGAGCGCGTGGAGATCCTCGCGCTCGGGACGCGGGCGGCGTTCCGCGACGGCATCCCGGCCGCGGAGGCCGTCGGCGCCGCGCTGGAGGCGGACGCCCTCCCGGTCCTCGCCTGGGGCGTCGGCAAATGGCTCTTCGGCCGCGCCCGCGTCGTGGACGCGCTGCTGCGCCGCTTCCCGGCGGACGCCCTCCTGCTGGGCGATACCTCGATGCGCCCCGTCTTCTGGCCGACGCCCGCCGCGATGGCGCAGGCGCCGACCCTCGGCCGCCGCGTCCTGCACGGTTCCGACCCCCTCCCCCCCGCCTTCGAGGAGACCCGCGCCGGACAGTACGGCGACCTGGCGGAGGACCCGCTTCCCCCGGACCTCCCCCTCGGCTCCCGGCTCCTCTCCATCCTCCGCGACGCGCCCCTCCGCCCCGCCGGGCGCCGCGCCGGACTCCTCCAGTTCCTCCGCCGCATGGCGTAGCCCGCCCCCACCATGTCCAGCATCGATTCCGATCTCTACGCCGAGGCGCCCGTGCTGCGCGCCCGCATCGAGGTGCCCGAGGCGGCGCTCGACGACCTCCTCGACGACCTCTGGGGCCTCGATCCCGCCGTCGGCTCCTTCCAGGACCTCGAAACCGGCCGCGCCTACCTCGACGCCTACGCGGTCGACCGCGAGGCGCTCGACCGCACCGTCGCCGCGATGCGCGCCGCCGCCGCCGCGCGCGGGCTCGGCGCGCCGGACGGCCCCGCCGCCGCGGTCGAGGCGCTTCCCCGCGAGGACTGGGCCGAGAGCTGGAAGCGCTTCTTCCACGTCCTCCGCGTCTCGCCCCGCGTCACCGTCCGCCCGCCCTGGGAGCCCTACGAGCCCGACCGCCCCGACGGCGTGGTCGTCGTCATCGAGCCCGGCATGAGCTTCGGCACCGGCCTGCACGGCACGACGCAGGCCTGCCTCCGCTTCCTCGAGGAGCTCGCGGAGGAGCCCGCCGCCGCGGGCGCCCCGCCGCGCTCGCTCGCCGACCTCGGCTGCGGCTCAGGCATCCTCTCCATCGCCGCCCGCAAGCTCGGCTACGCGCCCGTGCGCGGCGTCGACTACGACGCGGCCGCCGTCCGCGTCTCCGCCGAGAACGCCGCCGTCAACGGCGTCCCGGACGTCGCCTTCTCGCTCTGCGACGTGACCGTCGACCCCATCCCGGCCGCGGACGTCGTCGTCGCGAACATCCTCGCCCCGATCCTCCTCGCCGCCGCGCCGCGGATCGTCCGCGCCGTCTCCCCGCGTCCGGACGCCGCGCTCGCGCTCTCCGGCATCCTCGGCGAGCAGTACCCGCGCGTCCGCGCCGCCTACGAGGCGTTCGGCTTCCGCGAGGTCCGCTCCCTCGCCCTCGGCGAATGGACCTCCGGCCTCTTCCGCCGCGCGTAGCCCCTCCCCCGCCCCGCGCGACTCGTTTCTTCTTCGTTGACGACGATCACTGCACCGCCTCGAACTCGACGGTGAGGACGCCGTTCTCGAACGTCTCGGAAAGGCTTCGGTAGGTCGCGCCCCGAGGCGGCGCCTTGCCCGCCTCGATCGCGACGTTCTTCTCCGAGACGATGGCGGAGACATTCTCGCGCGCCCACTGCTTGGCGTCCTCCGGCCGCATATGGGCC
The DNA here is from genome assembly GCA_946612175.1 of uncultured Verrucomicrobiota bacterium. Lineage (GTDB taxonomy): Bacteria > Verrucomicrobiota > Kiritimatiellia > RFP12 > UBA3636 > UBA3636. The sequence goes on along the minus strand of CAMOEO010000174.1, from coordinate 4,560 downwards.
GAAACGCGCAGCCGCACCGTTCCGCGTCGGGAATCGGCGTCGTAGCGCCATCCGTCGGCAACGGGTGCCACGGAGAATGCGACGCCCGAAAGGCGGATCGTCCGGTCCGCGCCGAAATCGGACGAAACGTAGGCCCGGACGCTTTGTTCGCCGATGCCGGGGTTCGCCGCGCAGAACGATTCGCGCAACGACGCCTCGAGGTCCGGCTGCACCTCGCGCCGCACCTTGAACGCCGTCCGCGCGGGGTCGCGGATCGTCACGAGCCATTCCGCCCGCCCGTTCGCGTAGGGGCTTACCGTCTCGATGTCCCACGGGGCCGTTTCCGGCATCGGCGCGGGTTCCGTCACGTGGACCACGACCTGCGTGACGACCGCGGGCACGGACGGGCGTTGGGCGGACAGGCCCGACGTGAGCGCCACCGGGAAGCTCCAGGTCGAACCAGCGGCCTTCGCGCATGCTTCGCCCGCCAACCCGCCGGGGGCCGAGACGACAACCGTCGCGGTCGCGGAACGGTCGCGGTCCGCGGGCGGCAGCGCGACAGAGGCGGGCCTGCCGCTTTCGTCGATGACGCCGGTTCCGGTCCAGCCGACCTCCGGAATGGAAACCCGGACCGAGATCGGTCCCGGAACCGCCACGCCGCGACGAGTCCGGATTTCGGGGGAGGCCTCCTGGGGCGTCCCCCGGACGGGACCTTGGATCCGAACCCGCAGGAACTTGTGGAACCCGAAGAGCTTCCAGTGGGTGCTAAAGTCGAGACTTGGGGACGTGTCGCCCGGATCGTAGCAGGTCCGAACGCCGATCCGGCGGCGGTCCTCCGCCGGAAACCTGCTCAAGGCGTAGAGGGCGGGCGTGGCCGTGTCGTAGTACAGCTGCCCGGCTCCGAACGAGCCGCGACGGCACTGTTTCCGTTCGATCCAGTCGACGTGATTGCATTCCCAGTCGCCGAAGAAGGGAGTCCAGACGATCGAAACCACGGAGTTGACGTACATGCCGGGAATCAGCCAGATGCCGGCCAGGATCATTCCGGGCGTCAGTTCGTCCGACGGGTCGGCCACCTTGTAGACGTAGCGCCGGCCCAGTTCGGGATCCGACGTGGTGCGGCCGTTCCGATAGAGCCCGAAAGGAATCAGCGTGTCGTCCGGCCCGTCGGTTTCCGCGGAGAAAGGCAGGAACCCGAACGACATGCGCTTCTGACGGACCACGGTCGTTTCGTCCGTGCGACTCGTCCGGGGGTACGACTCCCTGACGGTGGCGAGAAGCTTGATTTCCGCGACGTCCGATCTGGGCTGCGAAAACGAAACCTTCGCATCCAGGATTTCGGACGAGGAGGGTTCCTTTGCCGTTTCGAACACGGTTTCGGCGTGTCGGAACGTTTCGGGCTTTCCGACATTGAACGAGAAACATCCCGTGCCGAGGACGGCCACGGGCAAAAGAACGAACGGAACAACGGAACGTTTCATGGGGAAAGGGCCTATTCCTCCGCTTCGAATTCGATGACGAGAACACCGTCCGCGAGAGACTCGGAAAGGCTTCGATAGGTCGCACCTTGCGGCGGCGCCCGACCGGCTTCGAGAAAGACGTTCTTTTCCGAGACGATGGCGGACACGTTTTCGCGCGCCCAACGCTGGGCGTCCTCCGTCCGCATGTGCGCAGAGACGCGCAGGCGCACCGTGCCGCGGTGCGCGTCGGCGTCGTAGGACCAGCCGTCGGCAACGGGCGAGACGGAGAAGGCGACGCCAGAAAAGCGGATCGTGCGGTTCGCGCCGAATTCGGACGAGACGTAGGCGCGGACGGCGTTCTCGTCGATACCCGGGTTCGCTGCGCAGAACGCATCCCGCAGCGTGCGCTCGATTTCGGACTGGACCTCGCGCTTCACGTCGAACGCCGTTTTCGCATCATCGAGGATCGTGACGAGATACGTCGCCCGCCCGCTGGCGAAGGGCTCCTCGGTTACGATGTCCCACGGGGCCATCCTCCGCTCGGAGGCGGCGGCCGGTTCCGTCACGTGGACGACAACCTGGGTGAGTATCGAAGAGGCGATCGGAGCGGCGGGGGCGCCGACATGCGGGGGTGCCTTGAGCGCGATGGGGAAGCGCCACTCCGTTCCGAGAGCGAGGGCGGCGGCATCCCTCGTCAAGGGCCCCGCCCGATCTCCCGCGCCGGAAATGCCAACAACGGCCGTCACGGCCAGGTCGCGGTCGACGGGCGGAAGGGGGATGCTCGCGGAGCTCCGCCCTTCCGGAACCATTCCGGTCCCGTTCCAGCCGATGTCGGGTATGGAGACGGAAACGGTCAAGGGGCCGGGAACGACGATGCCGGAACGAGCCCGAATCTCGGTTTCGGTCCGGGCGTTCGAGGTAAACGGACCGTAGACGCTGACCGTCGCGTATCGATGGAAGCCGAACAGGCCGCAGTTCGCGACCAGGGTCGAAAAGCGGAATTCCTCTGGCCACCATCCAGAATCCAGATACGTCCGGGATCCGATTTCCCTCCGCATGTCGTGCGGCATTCGCGCAAGCGCGTGGAGCTTCTCCGAATTTCGCGTGCTCACCAGTGTGAAATCCCCGCCGCTTCCGGCGTCGACCAAGCAGCCGGGGTCGATCCAGTCCCGTTCCGGCACGACCCAGCGCCCGAACAGGGGATCGTAGAGAAGCGAATTGAGCATGGCCGGCACGCTGACGATCGGATAGAGGAACCAGTCGAACGAACCGTTCGTCGCGCCACGCGGATAGCGCCCCTCTCTCTGCCGGGTCGTGGGGATGGTCGGGGCAAGGGAGCCGTCCGGCCTCCACCACCATTCCGCGCGCGCCGGAAAGAACCCGAACGCAAGGCGTTTCTGCCGTTCCGCGGAAACCCGTTCGTCGTGAAGCCGCTTTTCGTGAAAATCCCGGACGTCCGCCGTCAGGCCGATCCGCAGCACTTCGCCGGACGGAGCCTTGCGGCAGTCGGCGGAGACGGCGACGACTTCCGTTTTGGTCGGAACCTTCGAGACGGAATCCACGACGGTCCCCTCGTGGCTCCAATACTCGGAATCGCCGACCGGAACGGAAACGCATCCCGCGCCGCACGCGAGCGCGGCGGCGGCGAGGGTCGGAAGGATGGAGGAGCGCGCGTCCATGTCCTACGGGGACACGTCCTCCAGCGCATCCAGCTCCTCGTCCGTCATCTCGTTGAGCATCTTCACGATCAGCGCGCCGACCTGGGAGGGCATCCCGAGGAAACCGTCCCTCATCGTCATCGCCGGCTGCCACATCTGTCGCTCTCCTTCGGGCGTTCGGACCGTACGGTACTTCCATCCGTAGCGAGGAACCTCCGTGTCCGTTCCGGGGACGCCATGCAGGTCCGCGGCGCCCTCGCGCGCGAGCCAGCCGGACGCCTTGCGGATTGGCCGGTTCCGCCCGTCCAGAAGAAACACGACGACCCTCGCGAATTCTTCCTCCTTCATATGGGTCCAGTCGAGGAAGAACCGGAAGCGGATCTTCTTTCGACGATCGCCGTCGAAAATGGAGTAGGCCTTCTTCATCGGCACCCAGAGCTCTTGATTGACGTCCGTGAACGGTTCCGCGATCAGGATGACCCTTCCGGGGGCCTCGTCCCACGCAACCCGGACGGTCTTCTGCTCCTTCACGGACGTCCCGATCTTCCAATCGTGGTAGAACCAGAAGAGGCAGTCCATGTCCAGGCTTTCCACGGGAATGCCGGACCGATCGGACGCGAGATCCTTCAGTTTGTCGGACCAGTAGAGGGTTTCGTCGTCCGGCGCCGACACGACGGCATGGCCGGCGTAGGTCAGCATGTAGGGGCCGTGTGCGACCGTTTTCGCGGTCGGCTGGACTTCCCACGGATTGGATTCCTGCCACCAGAAGGCGCGAACGGGCGGACTTGTTGCGCACCCCGAACCGAGCAGCGCGGCGGAGGCGAGGAAGGCGGGAAGAAGAGCGCGAATGCGATCCATGGCGGAGGAAACGGGAGGAAAAGCGTCCGACGGCGCTCGCGCGTCCCGGCGGGGGCGCGCGAGCGCCGAAATGCCGCTTAGCGATTCTTGTAGACGAACGTGTGGGAGTCCTCCTTGATGCGGATCACGGTCTTGGAGGGGGAGTACTCGTAGAGCGTAAGGGCCTCGTCGTCGAAGGCGCGCTTCTTGCCCGGCGCGATCGCGACGTTCCCGTAGTTGGAGAGACGCTGCACGACCGGGTAGGACGACTTGTTGTGGAGCGTGATCTTGTGGGTGACGGTGTCGTCGCTCTCGCAGCCGGCAAGCATGCCGAACGAAGCGAAGAGCGCCGCAACGAGCGCCAGGAGCCGAAGTTTCTTCATGGTGGTTTGTGTGGTTTTGTGTTGTGTACGCCATCCTCCGCGCGGAGGATGGAAGCCGTTTATCGATTCGCCCGCCTCGAACGCGAAGGCGGACCGGATGCCGGGCGGCCGGGCGGGAAGGTCCGAAGTGGCCTCCATTCTACCAGCAAAAGGGGAAAAAGGAAAGCCCATGTTTGGTCCGTCGACGGCGCGGAACGCTTGACAGCGAGACGCACGCGGGATTAGGATGCGCGGCATGAGATT
>CAMOEO010000173.1 GCA_946612175.1 uncultured Verrucomicrobiota bacterium | reverse complement strand
CCCCTGCGCTCCGCCCCGGGGCCGGGCGCCGCAAAAGTGGGGAATGTCCAGCGCGGGGCGGGTTGCCCCGGCGGGCGGATTCTGCTAGACTGCGAAGGCGACGGCGGGAAAACCCCGCCGACGGGAGACCGACATGCATCCGACATCCGAAAACCGCACCCACGCCGTCGCCATGATCGGCTTCGGCATCCAGGCCCGCACGGGCCTCGCCCCCTCGTTCTGCAAGCAGCGCGACCTCGGCGTGCGCGTCGCCGCCGTCTGCGACTGCGACCGCACGCGCCGCGAGGCCGGCGCCGCGCAGATCGACAAGGCCTACGCCGACGCCGGCGTCGCCTTCCCGCCCTGCCGCGCCGTCGCCGACTTCCGCGAGGTCCTCGCCGACCCGGAGATCGACATGGTCTGCATCGCCGCGCCCGACCACTGGCACGGCTACATGGCCGTCGAGGCGATGAAGGCCGGCAAGGACGTCTACTGCGAGAAGCCCCTCGCCTACAGCATCGAGGAGGTCCGCGCCATCATCGCCACGCAGAAGGCCACGGGCCGCGTCTTCCAGACCGGCTCGATGCAGCGCTCCTGGCCCGTCTTCCGCACCGCGTGCATGGTCGCGCGCAACGGCTGCATCGGCGACGTGAAGTTCGTCGACGCCAACTACGGCCGCGGCGGGCAGAAGCTCGGCGGCCCGTCGCACCCGGTCCGCTTCTGGGACGATCCCGCGAACGCGGAGAAGGAGGGCGCGCCGAACCCCGACGTCGACTGGGACATGTGGCTCGGCCCCGCGAAGTGGCGGCCCTACTCCGACCAGCTCGCGCCGCGCGGCGTGAACACGTTCTACCCGATGTTCTGGCGCTTCGACGACGACATCGGCAGCGGCTACAACGGCGACTGGGGCGCCCACCACCTCGACATCGCGCAGTGGGCCCTCGGCATGGATCGCGGCGTCCCCTACCGCGTGATCCGCTCGGACGAGCCGCACTCGACCGACCTCTACCACGGCGGCCGACGCCAGTTCGGCATGAAGATGCTCTTCCACGCGCCGCACGGCGACGTCGAGCTCTACCACGGCCCGTTTGGCGTGTGGGGCACGGTCTTCTACGGCACCGACGGCGTTGTCGCCGTCAACCGCGGCAAGATCGCCGTCTGGGCCGGCACCGGGCCCGTCGTCCCCGACGCCGCCGTGCGTGCCGCGGTCGAGGACGGGTCGTACCGCCCCGACTGCCTCGTCGCCTCCTCCATCGGCAAGGACTACGGCACGGACGCCCAGGAGAAGAAGGACGACGCCCTCGACGCCGCGCTCGCGGCGATCCGCGCGCGCTTCTCGCTCGACACGGCGCCGGTGCAGCTCTACCGGTCGCCCGACCAGGTCCGCAACTTCGTCGAGTGCCACTTCTCGCGCAAGGAGACGATCAGCCCCGCCGAGACCGGCGGCCGCAGCTGCGTGCTCTGCCACCTCTGCAACCTGAGCTACGTCTACGACACGGGCTTCGACTGGGACCCCGTCGCGATGGACTTCGCGAACGGCACCGGCCGCGGCATCGCCCTCGGCCGCGGCCCCGCCCGCAACGGCTGGGACGTCCGCCCCGCCTGACCCCGCTCCCCCGCCGCCCCGCCCCGGCTCCCGATTCGGGGCGGACGATGAGACAACGGCGGGACGCGTTCGCCGCGCGTCCCGCCGTCCGGGCGTTCCTTCGAAACGCCCCTTCGTGTCCGAACCGTCCTAGCGCAGCGCCTCGCCCTCGGCGCGGAGCGCGGCCCGATAGGCCTCGAGGTCGAAGTCCGTCACGCGCGCGACGCCCTCCTCGATCGCGGCCTTGGCGACGGCCGGCGCGACGAGCGAACGCAGGCGGCGGTCGAAGGGCTTCGGAAGGATGTAGCGCGGCCCGAAGGCGAGGTCCTCGCCCGCGTAGAGCGCGGCGGTGGCCGCGTCGGCCGGGATGCGCGCGGCGGCGGCGAGGGCGTCGGCCGCGGCGAGCTTCATGCCCATCGTGATCTTCCTCGCGCGGACGTCGAGCGCGCCGCGGAAGAGGAACGGGAAGCAGAGCACGTTGTTGATCTGGTTCGGGAAGTCCGAGCGGCCCGTCGCCACGACGTAGGGACGGTTGCCCATCGCGGCGGCGACCTCCTCCGGGCGGATCTCGGGATCGGGGTTCGCGAGCGCGAAGATCGCCGGGTTCGGCGCCATCGTCTTCACCCATTCGCCCTTCACCGCTCCGGCGACCGAGACGCCGATGAAGACGTCCGCGCCGCGCAGGACCTCCTCCAGCGTGCGGCAGGGCGTGTCCTCGGCGGCGAGGAGCTTGCGGCCCGTCAGGTCCGGGCGGCCCTTGTAGATCACGCCCTTGCTGTCGCACGAGACCACCTGCGCGACGCCCGCCGCGAGGAGCATCTCGCGGATGCGCATGCCGGCCGCGCCGGCGCCGTTCATCGCGACGCGGAGCGAGCCGAAGGGCTTCCCGGCGACCTCGGCGTAGTTGCGCACCGCCGCGAGCACGATCACCGCCGTCCCCCACTGGTCGTCGTGGAAGACCGGGATGTCGAGCAGCTCCTGCAGGCGGTCCTCGACCTCGAAGCACGCCGGCGCGGCGATGTCCTCGAGGTTGATGCCGCCGTACATCGGGGCGATCGCGAGCGTCGCGTCGATCACGCGCTGGGGGTCGGTCTTCCCCGTCTTCGCGCCGCCGACGCGGCAGTTGTCGAGGACGACCGGCCACGCCTCCACGCCCGCGAACGACTTGAAGAGAACGCACTTGCCCTCCATCACCGGGATCGCCGCCGTCGGGCCGCGGTCGCCGAGGCCGAGGATCGCGGTGCCGTCGGAGACCACCGCGACGGTCTTTCCCTTGGCGGTGTAGTCGAACGCCTCCTCCGGGTTGCGGTCGAGGCGGAGCACCGCCTTGCCCACGCCGGGCGTATAGGCGAGGCACAGGTCCTCAACGGTCTTGACGGGGTGCGGCATGCGCAGGGCGACCTTGCCGCCGCGGTGGAATTCCAGAACGTTCTCTTCGGTGATGGTCATCTTGATCTCTCTTTCGGACGCCCCGCCGGCCCGGCCGCGCAAAGGCGCGGCCACGGACGGGGACGCCCCATACTCTCCCACAAACCCCCGCTCCGCGTCAAGGCGAAACCTCCGCCGCGGCCGCCTTGACGCTTCGGGCCGCTCCCCCTATACTCGCCGCCATGCGCTCTTCCGCCCCCTCGCCCCGGTCCCGCCAGCCCCGCCCCTTCCCCTGGGGCGTCGCCGTTTGCATCGCCGCCGCCGCCGTCCTCCTCCTCGGCCTGGCGGCGGCGCCCTTCCTCGTCCCCGCCCGGCTCCGGCAGCGGGTCGAGAACGAGCGCCGCGCCGCCCTTGCCGCGCTGTCCGCGACCCCCGCCGCGGCCCCCCTTCGCCTCGCCCCCGCGGAGGAATCCGCCCTCCGCGACCTGCGGGTCTCGCAGGACTTCCCGTTCCGCGGCATCCTCTCGCATTCCTCGGCCGCCCCCCTTTCCGACGAGGAGCTCGCCGCGTTCCGGAACTGGAAGGACGACCATCCCGGCGCCCTTGCGCTCTTCCGCTCCGTCACGGACGTCGCCACCAACGCGCCCGCGCCGCCCGGCCGGCCCGCCCGCGCCGCCGATGCGCTCGCGCGCGCCGCGGGCGTCGAGCTCTCCGCCGTGGGCCGACTGCTGCTCTTCGAGGCCGCACAGGCCGGCGACGCCGCGGCCGTCGAGGACCTCGACCGCCGCATGCGGAACCTCGCCTCCCGCCTCGCGGGGGACACGATCGCCCTCTCGCTCGCCGTCGGGTCCGTCCGCCCCGCCCGCCTCGCCCAGTTCGCCCGCACCCTCCCCCTCTTTTCCGACGCCTACCTGGACGAATGCGACCGCGACGCCGAACGCCGCCTCCGCGACCTTGCGCAGGATCTTCTCGCCGCCTACCGCGGCCGGCTCTCCCGGCGCGACACGCCCGAGCTGCTGCCCCGCCGCGGGGGATCGCCGGACCCGGAGGACATCGAGGCGGCGATGGACGAGAACCTTTCCCTCGCGAACGGCTTCCGCCGCATCGCGGACGCCCCCCGGCTGTTCGCCGCGTTCGCCGACGCCATGGCGGAGGATCGCCCGGCGGACGTCCGTGCCGGCGTACGCGCGGCGCTCGACGAGGCCGGCGCCGCCATGGTTCGCGACTGGCCGTCGCTTCCCCGCCCGCTGGCCCGCGACGACGATGCGGGCGACGGCGCCCACGCCCCGCAGCGCCTCTACATGGCGGCGTATGCGTCCGCGGCCCTCGAGCGCCTCGCGATCGCGCTCGAGCGCCATCGTCGCATCCACGGCGACTGGCCGGAACGCCTGGACGAACTCGACGGCGCCCCCTTCCGCTGCTTCCCGAACGGCGAGCCCCCGCTCTACGAGAAAGGGACGTTCGCCGAGACCCCGCTGCCCGGAGGGGACTGGGGCCGCCCGCGCCATGCCGAAGACTCCGGCGCGAACGCCGCCGAATCCCCTTCCGCGAGCCTCCGCGGCTACCGGCTCTGCATCGTCGACAAGGAACGATGCCCGGAGCTGGCCCCCTGGTCGACGCGTCGCTATGCCAACGGGAAGGCGGCCTGGCTCTATGTCGGAACCGTCGACGCCCCCGAGACCCCCTGATCCGGTCCCGCGGCCTCGCCGCATTCGCGGCGGGTGGTCCGGCGCGCCGCGCGTCCGGCCCGCCGGGCGCGTTGCATTTTCGGGTGCGGCTTGGTAGAATGCGGTCCATCCCGAACGGACATCCGCCATGACGAAATTCATCCACGACGACTTCCTCCTCTCCTGCGCCCCCGCCCGCGAGCTCTACCACGGCGTCGCCGAGTCGCTCCCGATCATCGACTACCACTGCCACCTGCCCCCCGCCGAGATCGCCCAGGACCGGCGCTGGGCGAACCTCGCCGAGGTCTGGCTCGGCGCCGACCACTACAAGTGGCGCGTGATGCGCACGGACGGCGTCGAGGAGCGCTTCGTCACCGGCGATGCGCCGGCGCGCGAGAAGTTCCAGCGGTTCGCCGAGGCGATGCCGCACGCGCTGCGCAACCCGATGTACCACTGGTGCCACCTGGAGCTCGCGCGCTACTTCGGAATCGACGACCTGCTCCTTTCCGGCGACACCGCCGAGACGGTCTGGGAGCGCGCGAACGCCGTCGTCGCCGAGCCGTGGTTCTCCGCGCGCGGGCTGATCGCCCGCTCGAACGTCGAGGCGCTCTGCACGACCGACGATCCCGTCGACTCGCTCGAGCACCACGCCGCCGTCGCCGCGGACGCGTCGTTCAAGACGAAGGTCCTCCCCGCGTGGCGCCCGGACAAGGGCTTCGCGATCGGCGCCACCGCCGCGTGGAACGCCTGGGTCGACCGGCTCGCCGCCGCCGCGGACGCGGACATCGCGACCTTCGACGACTTCCTCGCCGCGCTGCGCAAGCGCCACGCGTTCTTCGCGGAGCGCGGCTGCAAGATCTCCGACTACGGCCTCAACGCCGTCCTCGCGGAACCCTGCACGGACGCCGGGCTGCGCGCGATCTTCGCGAAGGCGCGCGGCGGCGCCGCCGTGACGCCCGAGGAGGAGGCGAAGTTCCGCTCGCGCCTGCTGGTGCTCTGCGGCGAGATGGACGCCGAGGCGGGCTGGACCTGGCAGCTGCACTTCAACGCGCTGCGCAACAACAGCACGCGCATCTTCCGCTCCGTCGGGCCCGACGCGGGCGTGGACTCGATCGGCGACTGGCCCGTCGCCGCGCCGCTCGCGCGCGTCCTCGACGAGCTCGACGCGAAGGACCGCCTCCCGCGCACGATCCTCTACTCGCTCAACCCGCGCGACAACGAGATGCTCGTCGCGATGGCCGGCAACTTCGTCCGCGGCCCCGGTCCGGCCTGGGTGCAGGTCGGCTCCGCGTGGTGGTTCAACGACCAGATGGACGGCATGCTGCGCCAGATCGAGGCCGTCTCGCAGCTCGGGCTCCTGCACCGCTTCGTCGGCATGCTGACCGACTCGCGCTCGTTCCTCTCCTACACGCGCCACGAGTACTTCCGCCGCATCCTCTGCGGCAAGCTTGGCGAGGAGGTCGCGCGCGGCGAGATCCCGAACGACATCGAATGGCTCGGAAAGATCGTTGCCGACATCTCCTTCAACAACGCCAACCGCTACTTTTTCGGCTAAAGGAGACTCTGCCATGAGAAAGGCGACAGTCAGGCGGGATACGAAAGAGACGAGGATTTCGCTCAGTCTCAACCTTGACGGCACCGGCAAGGGGAAGGTCGAAACAGGCATCGGGTTCTTCAACCACATGCTGGAGCTGCTCACGAAACATGCCCTCCTTGACCTCACCGTGAAGGCCGTGGGCGACATCGACGTGGACTACCACCACACGGTGGAGGATGTCGGGCTTGTGTTCGGGCAGGCGCTCAACGAGGCGCTCGGTGACCGCAAGGGCATCATGCGTTATGGCTTCGCCTCCATCCCGATGGACGAGGCGCTGTGCGAGACGTCCATCGATCTCGGCGGTCGGCCGTTCGTGGTGATGGTCTCCGGCAAGAAGCACATGATGGTGCGCGACTTCGAGGTGAAGCTCATCGA
>CAMOEO010000172.1 GCA_946612175.1 uncultured Verrucomicrobiota bacterium | reverse complement strand
GCCGCCGCCCGAGCCGCCGCCCGAGCCGCCGCCCGGACCGCCGCCGCCGAAGCGATCGCCCCCGCGCCCGCCGCCGAAACGATCGCCGCCGCGCCCGCCGCCGAAGCGATCGCCACCGCGCCCGCCGCCGAAGCGATCGCCGCCGGGCCCGCCGCGGAAGCCGGCCTGGCGCCCGCCGCCGCCACGGATGTTGACGGGGTTCCACGACAGCTCGCCGAGCGGGATCCGGACGAGCCGGACGAGCACGTCCGGCTCGTCGCCCTTCTCCACGGGGCGGAGCGCGAGCGTGACGCGGACGAAGGTCGGGATGCGGTTGCTCTCCGTCCATTCGTCGATCCACTCCAACGGCTCGCCCGGCTCGATCGCCGTCGAGGGGTCGAGCATGCGGCAGTCGAGCCCGACGACCTGGTCGGAAAGCAGGACCGGCTCCGCGTCCTCCTCCGGGTCGAAGTCCTCCGAGAGCCCGACCATCTGCCAGGCGGAGACGTAGAGGCCGGGCCCCTGCCCGTCCTCGTCGTCGCTCACGAAGACGTTCACGCGGTGCGCGGCGCCCGCCCACGGGGAGTCCTCGCCGACGAGCGAGGCGCCGACCTTGACCCACGAGATGCGGTCCTTCGCCGACTCCTCCTCGCCGTCGTCCTCGTGCTGGAATCCGTACTCCCAGGCGTTCTCGCCCGCCGCGGGGAAGTAGGCGGAGCGCAGCGCCATGACGAGCTGCTCCATGACGGCGTCGCCGTCGCGCTCGGTCTCGGCCAGCTCCGCGCCGACGCGCCAGCCCGAGACGGCGGTCTGCAGGACGAGCCCGACGGTGCCGAGCACCATCGCCAGGATCGTCACGGCGAGCAGCACCTCGATCAGCGTGAAGGCCGCGCGCGCGGCGGCGCGGGCGGAACGGCGGCGGGGGGCGGTCACGGGGCGTTCCCCCTTCCGCCGTCGGCGTCGGCGCCGGAGCCCGCGTTCGGAGCGTAGACGAGCCGGACGTACTCCCGCTCGTTGCCCGGGCCGCCGCGGCCCTGCCAGACGCGGGCGCGGACGACATAGAGCCCGTCCTCGTCCTCGTCCTCCTCGACCGTGCGCTCGTAGTTCCAGCCCTTGAGCAGCGCGGAGTCCGGCGTGACGGGCAGGTCCTCCTCCGGATCGTCCGCGACCCAGAACGGATGCGCCTCCTCGCCGCGGGCGTAGACGTTGGCGGCCTGCAGCACGAACCGCGAGAGGCGGTAGGCGGCGAGCCCCGTCGAGATCCCCTGCAGGAACCCGACGAGGCAGACGCCGAGGATGAACACCGCCAGCAGCATCTCGAGCAGCGTCGTGCCGGCGCGGCCGCGGCGCCGGCGCGCGGCGGCGGAGAGGCGGACCGCGCGGCTCATCGGCGCGAATCCCCCTCGAGCCGGACGCTCGGGCGCCCCACCGCGTTCACGGCGATCTCGATGCGCGCGCCCGTGCCGGGCGCGCCGCCGTCCCCGTCCTCCTTCTCGAAGACCACCCAGCGGTGGGGACGGACGGTCCCGTTGGCCCGGTAGCGGACCACGATCTCGCCCGTGGACGCCGGGGCCGCGTCGGCGTCCCACACCGTGCGGCGGCGGCTGCGCGGCGTGTCGGTCCAGCCCGCGAACTCCACGGCGACGCCCTCCAGCTTCCGGTCGACGTCGATCGATTCCGAGAGCGACACCTGCGAGGCGGGCGCGGGCGCGGCGCCGTCGGCGTCCCCTTCCGCGGCCCAGCGGTCGAGCAGGTTCGTCGCCGCGCCCGCGTCGGCGTCCGCGTGCGACACGGCGAGGCCGAACCCTCCCGTGAGCGACGCGGCGCGCCGGGCGCTGGTGCGGAGCAGCTCCTCCGTGTAGCCGACGTCGTTCGTGAGGGCCGCCAGGTCGCTCATGCCGAGGCGGACCTGCTCCTCGCGGTCGCGCGCGCGGACGGCGACCGTCCCGGCGCCGAGATCGACCACGAGGTCGACCGGCGTCTGGTTGAGCAGCGCCATCGTACGCGCGTAACGCCCCGCGCCCGCGAGCTCGCGGGCCGAGGCGGAGAGGCGCCCGCCGGAGATCATGACGCCGACGGACGGCGCCACCGCCGCCGCCAGGATCCCGAGGATCGCGATCACCAGCAGCAGCTCGATCAGCGTGAAGGCGGCGCGGGGACGCGGCACGGCGGACGGCGGGACGCGCTAGTTGGTGACGTCGTCGTCCGTGTTGAACGAGCCGTCCGGACCGGCGCTGCGGATCTCGATGCCCGAGCTCGAGGAGCGGAGCTGGAAGTCGTTGCCCCAGGCGTCCTTCGGCCGCGAGCCGCCCTTGAGGAGGGGCTGGCCGCCGGCGCCGACGGGCTTGAGCAGGTCGTCGATCGACGTGGGCTTGCGGCCGACGGTCGCGATCTCGTAGAGCTCGCAGGCCTCCTGGATCGTCGCGATGCTGGCGCGCGTGGCGCCGACGGCGGAGGTCTTGGCGTGCTGGCCGACGTTGAGCACCGCCACCGTGGCGAGCATGCCGAGGATGACGATGACGAGCAGCAGTTCAACGAGCGTGAAGCCGCCGCGGGCGGAGGAGAGGAGCTTTTCGGTCGGTTTCATGGGAGGGGAAGGTTGGGTGTGGGAAAACGGAGGATGGGAATGGGGATGGGAATGGGGCGGCTATTCCTTGTCGAGCGCCTTGCGCTGCGCCTCGATGTAGTCGGCCGTCTCGCGGCCGGCGCGGTTGTCCTCGAGCGCCTTGTCGTACGCCGCGCGGGCGACGGCGTAGGCCGCGGCCGCGCGGGCCGCGTCGCCGGCCTTCGTCCAGAGGTCGCCGGCGCGCTTGTGGTTGTTGGCGGAGAGGAGCGTCTTGGTGAACACGATGCCGGAGGTCGGGTCGGTCTGGTCCTCCTCGGGGAGCAGCGACACGAACTTCGTGAAGAGCTCCGCGGCCTTCGCCCATTCGCCCTCGGCCTCGGCGCGGTGGGCGAGGACCTTCGTCCGCATCATCTCGTGCCACGGGGCGTCGTGGTCCGGGATGCCCTGGTCGAGCAGCGCGAGCACGCCGTCGTAGTCGGAGAGGACGAAGGCGGCGTCGAGCTCGTAGACGCGCATCATCTCGACGTCGGAGGGATCCGAGAGCGCCTTTTTGAGCGCGCGGCCGGAGTCGAGGTAGGAGCGGAGCGCGCCGAGGTCGCCGATGACATCGTAGAAGTAGCGCGTCCAGAGGCCGTAGAGACGGTCGGCAGGGAGCCCGGAGGCCATCAGCTCGGCGAAGCGGCCGGACAGCGCCGCGGCGCCCTCGGGCGCCGCGAGCGCGGCGCCGAGCCACTGGCGCGCGCCGACGAGGCGGGCGGAGGGGCGGTCGGCGAAGGCCTTCCCGTGGACGATCGCGGAGGAGAGGGCCTCGATCGCGTCGCTGCGCTTCTCGGCGGCGGCGCGGCGGAAGACGTAGTTGAGCGCGGCCACGAGCTGCGCGTCCGGCATCCGGGCGGGGAGCGACTCGGCCTTCGCGGCGATCTCGTCGTAGAGGCCCTTCGCGGCGAGGAGCCGGAGGCGGAGGCCGGAGACGGTCGCGCGGGCCTCGGCGTCGGCGTCCTCCGCCTCGAACGGGGCGAGCGCGTCGAGCACGCCCTCCGCGAGCGTGAGGTTTCCGCCGTCGAGCGCCTTCTGCGCCACGCGCGCCGCGACCGGAACGGCCTCGGCGCCCGGGAACGCGCCCAGCGAGTCCCGCACGGCCGCGAGCGCACCGGGGCCGTCGCCGAGATCGACGAGGCCCGAGGCGAGCCACTCGGTGGCGGCGAGGCGGAAGTCGCCGGGGATCTCCTGGGCGAGTAGCGTGCGCGCCCAGTCGAGCGCGCCCTCGCGGTCGCCGGTCTCGGAGAGGAAGCCGTAGATGTAGCCGGAGCAGGGGCGGGCGAGCTCGGGGTCCGTGCGGAGCGCGCCGAGGAACTCGGACTTCGCCTCCTCGATCTGCCCGGTCTGGAGCAGGAAGCCGAGGAAGATCGAGAACAGGCGGTCGGCGCGGGGCTTGAAGACGGGGTCGGCGACCGCGGCCTTCAGCCGCTTCGAGACCGCGTTGGTCTGGCCGTCCATGAACAGCGCGTCGAGCTCCTCGAACAGGCGGTAGAGGGGCGCGTCCGGGTCCTCGGGGGCCTCGGCGGGCGCCGCCTCGGGCGCCTCCGGCGCGGCGGGGGCGGCGGCGGGCTCGGGATCGTCTGCGCATGCCGGCAGCGCAAGCAGCGCGGCCGCGAACAGACCGGGAAACAGGGGGTGGATCTTCATCTTCTCGTTCCTTTCCCCGCGGCGGGGAAGCCTTCTCCCCCGGAGCCGCGGAACATGCGGGCGATTGTAGCAGGGGGCGGAACGGAAAGCAAGGAAAATGGAGCGGGTGATGGGAGTCGGACCCACGTAAGCAGCTTGGAAGGCTGCCACTCTACCGTTGAGCTACACCCGCGGCGGAACGGATGCGGATTCTAGCATAGCCCGCACCGAAAAAGCAACCGGCATTTTTCCCCTACCGGCGCGCGGCGGCCTCGGCCTTCGCCGCGGCCATCCGCGCGAGGAACTCCGGATCGGCGTGGAGCCGCGCGACGGCGGCCGCCGCGACGACGCGCGCGGCGTCGACGTCGCTCTGCCAGTGGACGCCCACGATGACGCGGCTCTCGCCGATCGCCAGGCCCCGCTCGAGGATCGCCTCGGAGGAGCCCGGGGCGACCTCCGCGAGCAGCAGCGCCGCGGCCCAGCCGTTGGCCGCGTGGCCGGAGGGGTAGGAGCCGTTGTTCACCAGGAACCGCTCGTCGTCCGGCGTGAGCGAGGGCTCGCGCAGTTCGGCGAACGGGCGGACGCGCATGTACTTGCGCTTGGCGCCGCGGCAGGCGTGGCGGACGGACTCCACCCCGTACCGCAGCATCGCGCACAGCGCGGGCGTCTCCGCCTCGGAGATCGTCCGGCCGTAGGACGGCGTGAACATCGCGTAGAGGTTCTCCCACGTGAAGAGCGCGTCCTGCACGGCCTGCGCGGCGCGCGCGGGATCGGCCGTGCGGACGGTCTTGCCCCACTCGTACCGCGCCAGATCCCACGCCTTGGCGGGCGAGTCCGGCGCGGGCGGCGGCGGGAGGTAGAGCAGCGGGTCGGGCATCTCCTCCTGCGGGATCGCGTCGCGGGCGGCGGCGAGGGCCGCCGGAGGGACCGGCGCGGCGGGGGGCGGCGTCCGGCACGCGGCGCAGAGCAGCGCGGCGAGGGCGGCGGCGAGGGCGATGCGGTGCGGGGGCGTCTTCATGGAGGGGGAACAGGGACGGGGCGCTAGCCGACGACGAGGCCGGTGCGCTCGTCCGCGCCGAGCAGGAGGTTGAGGTTCTGGATCGCGGCGCCGGAGGCGCCCTTGCCGAGGTTGTCGAAGCGGGAGACGAGCAGCGGCCGCTCGTCGTTCCCGAAGAGCGCCACCTGCATGTCGTCGCGCCCGGCGAACGCGTTGGCGGCGAGGAAGCCCGCCTCGTCGGCCGTCTCGTCGAAGTGCACGAGCCCGGGGCCGTCCGCGGGATAGGCCGCGCGAAGCGCCTCCGCGACGTCGGCGCGCGTGCCGCGCAGGTCGCGCGCGAAGAGCGGCACCGTCACCTCCATGCCGCACGGGAAGTCCGCGACGACCGGACAGAACGCGGGCGGCGACTCGAGCCCCGTCGCGGCGGCCATCTCGGGCAGGTGCTTGTGCGCCTGCCCGAGCCCGTACTGGCGCGGCGCGTCGAGGAGCGGGGAGCGGCCCTCCGCGGCCTCGTACTCGGCGATCATCTTCTTGCCGCCGCCGGTGTAGCCGGTGAGCGAGAAGCAGGCGAGCCGGGCGTCGGGCCGGACGATCCCCGCGCGGACGAGCGGCGCGACGAGCGCGACGAACCCGCTCGCGTGGCAGCCAGGGTTGGCGATGCGCTTCGAGGCGCGGATGCGGTCGCGCGCGCCAGCGAGCTCGGGGAAGCCGTACGCCCACCCGGGCGCGGTGCGGTGCGCGGTGGAGGTGTCGATGATCGCGGTGCGCGGATTGCGGACGAGCGACACGGCCTCGACCGCGGCGGCGTCGGGCAGGCAGAGGAACGCGACGTCCGCGGCGTCGAGCGCCTCGGCGCGCGCGGCGGGGTCCTTGCGGCGCTCCTCCGGAAGCGCCAGAAGCTCAAGGTCCTCGCGCGCGGCGAGGCGTTCGCGGATGCGCAGGCCGGTCGTGCCGGCGCTGCCGTCGATGAAGATGCGGGTCTTGCTCATGGGGGCTCCAGTCGGAAACGCGCCGGATTCTACCCGCTCCCCCGCCTCCCGCGCAAGCGCTTTCTCGCTCGGGTGACTCGCCAAAGTAAACGCCGATTTGTCAGAGGAAACGCCTCCAGGGGCGTTTCCTCTGACAAAGGCGTTTACTTGGCGGGGTCTTTTGGGGGCCGCCGTTGCGTCCATGGGCACGAAAGGCCCTGCTGGCGGGCGTTGGCGGCCCCCGGAAGCGCTTTCAAAGAGCAAGGCGCGCCGCTGGAAGGCCGCCGTGGAGCCGGAGACATCCCCGAAATCTATGCAATTTTCTCCTGTAATTTCAATGAGTTGTTTTGCTATATTGACATTGCTCCGGTTCCCGTGATATCCTTTCCCCATGCCCTACGGACGCTCCCCCACCTCCC
>CAMOEO010000171.1 GCA_946612175.1 uncultured Verrucomicrobiota bacterium | reverse complement strand
CCGCCGCCGCGGCCCCCCCCCGCCGGGGACCGGTAGGGGGCCCTCGCGTGTTGGGGGGGCCAGGGCTGCGCGTTTCGCCAGTGGGGCTCCCGCGCGGGCGCCGGCGGTTGGTTCACTTAAGAGGCACCCGCCGCGCCTCTCGAGGACGGCGCGTGGCACGACTGGGCGGTCGACCTGGACCTCACCTCCGCCGCCGCGCCCGCCGCGCGCTTCCGCCTCGACGGCGTGGCGCTGCTGCGCGCCGGCGCCGAATGGCAGCCGCTTCCCGCCGGCACCGCCCACGCCCGCGGCGCCGCCTTCCGCGGCACCGGCGCGATCGGCGACTTCCGCTGCGTCTACCCCGGCGGGGGCGTGGTCGGCGAGCCCGTCGTCCCCGCATTCGGCGGCGGCTCGCCCCTCGCCTTCGGAACCGACCCCGGCACCGGCGGGCCGACCTTCTCGATGACGGTCGTCAACGCCGTCGAAGGCTGCTACTACACCGTGTTCGCCGCCTCCGCCCTCGACGACGACTTCGTCGCGGAGAAGGACGGCGAACCGGCGCCGGCGGACGGCACGCTCGTCCTGACCGCCCCCGCCGGCGCCCCCGCCCGCTTCTTCCGCATCGTCGTCTCCACCTTCCCGGTCGAGGCCGGCACGCTCTTCTCCTCCCTCCCGCTTTCCCCGTGACCCGCGCGCGAAACGTGTAGAATCCGACACAACCTCCCTTTTCCGTTCGTTCGTCATTCATCATCCAGCATTCCGAAAGGACCCTACGCCATGAAACGCACAATCCTCCCGCTCCTCCTCGCCGCCCTCGCGCTTCCCGCGCTGGGAGCCGGCACCTGGACGACATCGTCCTGGGATGGCGGCTTCGTCCCCGCCGCGAACAACATCCTTCGCGCCAAGTCGCCCGACAATCCATCGGCCGCCGCCAACGCATTGGTAAATCCAAACAAAAACACTACCATCACCGAGGGTTCGTGTTCGTACGCCACGCTGACGGACGGCGATGCCGGGGCAAAGAACAAGGCCATGACCATCGCCCTGCCCAGCAACTGCTCCATTTCCTACGCCCTTGGCTCGGCCCGCACCATCAAGGAAGTGAGGATCTACTCGACGTGGGGTGATGGCGGGCGCGACACCCTGTCCGTCGCGTCCGTCACGGCCGAAACCCAGGGCGGCCAGACCGTCACGCTCTCCCCTGGCTCGGTCTCGCATTCCGGCAACAACAACTGCGCCTGCGCGACCCTGAAGATGGCCGACGACAGCCCGCTCTGCGAGAACGCCGTGAAGGTCACCTTCAACTTCGGAGCGCAGGAGAACGGCTACGTCGGCTATGCGGAGCTCGAGGTAATCGTCGACGGAGCCGTCGACCTGGACCTTTCGGGAATCATCGAAATCACCGCCGGCAACGACGTCACGACCAACCGGACGCCCGACGATCTTTCCATCTACGGCCCCAACGGCGGCAACCTCACCATTGCCGGCTCCGGCGTCGTCGTGACGCAGAACGTTCCCGACGTGAAGACGATGGCCGGCGTGAACTTCGGCAACTACTGGCCGTGGCTCGACGGCACGGTCACGGTCGAGAACGGCGCGAGGCTCGAAAGCGACACCATGCTCTTCTGGGGCTCGGGACAGGGAACGACATACAAAGACAACACGCGCAAGCTTCTCGTCCGGTCCGGCGGCACGGCGGTCTTCTCGCCCCCGGGCGGCGTGCTGCACATCATCGGCGTGCAGAACAGCGGCTACCAGGGGGCGTGGCTCGTCGTGACGGGCGCGAACTCCAAGGCGGTCCTTCCCGCGACCGTCTGGCTGAGCAACAATGCGGGCGATCCCGGCCACGGCGGCGGGCTGGACGTGCTCGATGGCGGAACGGTGGAGCTCGGGACGCTGAACGCCGGCCACTCGGGCGGAACGCTCCGCCTCAACATCGACGGCGGCACGCTCCGCTCGACGGGCGGCATCTACTGCTATCGCAACTACAACCGCTGGACGGGCGGATCGTTCACCTTCAGGGACTGCCTTGTCGAGACCCCGGTCTTCAAGTTCACCTATCCGGCCTCCGCCTTCTGCGGCGACACGGTGACGTTCGACGGCGCGGTGTTCCGTCCGCTCGGCACGCCG
The DNA here is from genome assembly GCA_946612175.1 of uncultured Verrucomicrobiota bacterium. Lineage (GTDB taxonomy): Bacteria > Verrucomicrobiota > Kiritimatiellia > RFP12 > UBA3636 > UBA3636. The sequence goes on along the minus strand of CAMOEO010000171.1, from coordinate 4,523 downwards.
GCCGCGAAGTTTTTCGACGGTCCGCCCGCGATCGCCGACAAGAACGCGAAGTTCGTCGTCGCGGGGAACGGCCTGATCATCGACGCGCCGGCCGGCTCGACGCTCGAGGCCTCGGCGCTTCTCCAGGGCGAAGGCGGCTTCACGAAGCGCGGCGCGGGAACGGTCGTGCTCTCCGCCGCCAACGTCTACACGGGGACGACGACCGTCGAGGCCGGAACGCTCGACGTCACGGGCTCCTTCGCCGGCCCCCTCGCGGTCTCCGGGGGCGCGGCCGTCTTCTCGGGCGCCCCGACCCTGCCCGGCCTCTCGATCGCCTCCGGCGCCTCCGTGACGGTGACCGGCGTCGGCGCGGACGTCGGCGCGGTCTCGGACTGCGCAGGCGACTTCGTCGTCGCGGGCGTTTCCGAGTGGCCGCGAAACACGCCGCTCGTCTCCAGCTCGACCGACGCCTTCCTCGCGAAGGTCGCCGCCTCGCTCAACGCCGGCGAGACGATTCCCGCCGGGATGGAATTCATCGTGAAGGAAGGTTCCGTCCAGCTTGTCGAGGCGGGCATTGTGAACGGCACCCTCGTCTGGACCGGCACGGCCGGCGACACGCTGTGGAGCACGGCGGGGAACTGGGGCGACTCGGGCCGGCGCATCTACTCCGGCGACGCGCTCGTCGTCGCGGCGGGCGGCGCCTCCACCGTCGACCTCGGCGAGGAGGTCGTCCTCGTCTCCGCGCGCTTCGGCGAGGGGATCGGGGCGCACACCGTCTCCCCCGCCGGCGCCTCCGATTCGCTCAAGATCAACGCTCTCGTCACGAACGAGTCCGCCAGCGCCCAGACCTTCGCCATCCCCGTTTCCATCGGCGAAGCGGCCTTCACCGTTTACACGGCGGGGGATACGGTCTTCTCGAACGGCCTTGCGGCAGCGGCCGGCGTGGCGCCGACCGTCGTGAAGACCGGCGCGGGCGAGCTCGCCGTCGACGGCGCGACCTGGGGCGGCGGCCTCGACCTGCGGGGCGGCTCGGTCGCACTCTCGGGCCAGACCGCCGGGGCGCAGGTCCTCTCGTCCGCGGCCGGAGCGGTCCGGATCGACGGCCTCTTCGACGCCGGCGGCGCGGCCGTGACGCTCGCGGAGTCCACGCCGCGCATCCTCGGCGGGAACGCCGTCCTCGCGAACGGAATCTTCACCTACGTCCCGCGCCCGGGATACGCCTACCTCGACCTCGACGAGTCCCAGGTGCTGACGCTCACCAACGGGGCCGCGCTCGCGACGACCTCGGCCATCTTCGAAAACGGCACGGGGAGCGCCCGCGGCATCCGCATCCTCGACGGTTCGTCGCTTATCTTCAACAACAGCGGCAACGCCTACATTTCGAGCAAAGACAACGGCATCGGCAATTTCCTCTACGCCTCCGGCGGTTCGACGCTCGTCCTTCCGCGTGGCCGCACCTACATCGCCTGGCCCAGTTGGGCGGGCCGCAACGGCCGCATCGACGTGACGGACGGCTCCTTCATCTCGGGCGGTTCGGTCGAGTTCGGCTGGCGCGCGTCGGAATCCTGGTTCACGCTCACGAACAGCGCGGCGTCGTTCGCCGACGGCCTCTACCTCGACGTCGACAACAACATCGACTACGCCCACTCGCACATGCACGTCTCCGGCAGCGTCGTGACCGCCGGCGTCTGGCGTGTCGGCAACAGCGCCGGGAAGGTCCACAGCGAGACCAATCCGGCCAAGTGTACCGAGCTCGTCTTCGACGACGCGACGCTCGTGGCGTACAAGGACGACACCGACGCCGAACCGTGGTTCAAGTGCACCAAGCCCGACTGCGACCAGATCCGCATCCTGGCGGGCGGCCTCGCGGTCGACACGACGAACACTGTGACGCTCGCCGCGCCGCTCGTCGGCGCGGGCGGGCTGACAAAGCTCGGTTCCGGAACGCTCACCGTGGCGTCAACCAATTCCTACGCGGGCGCGACGGTTGTTTCGAACGGCACGCTGCGCCTCGCGGGCCGCGTCGCCGGGCCGATCGCGGTCGCGCCGGGCGCGACGCTCGCGCTGCCGATCCCGGCCGCGGGCGAGGCGGTGCCGACCGTCCCGTCGCTCGTCGTCGAGGAGGGCGGAGCCCTCGCGGCGATCGTTCCGGGCTTGCCGCAGGGCGTCGCGTGCGTGGACGTGCTGCGCACGACCGGCGAGCTCTCGATCCCGGCGCAGACGGGCGACGCCGCGCACAAGCGCTTCTTCGTCGGCCCGTCGCGCGGCGGCCTGGTCCTGCGCTACGGCAACCCGCCCTGCACGGTGATCACGATCAAGTAGCGCCCCATGCATCCGGTCGACTGGATCCTCTTCGCGCTCCCCGTCGCGTTCGTCGTGTTCGTGGCGCTGCGCGCGCAGCGCTACGTGCACGGCGTGGCGGACTTCCTCTCCGCCGGGCGCATCGCGCGGCGCTACACGCTCTGCGTCGCGTCGGGCGAGGCGAACTTCGGCCTCATCACCCTTGTCGGCGCCTTCGAGAGCTACTACAACAGCGGCTTCGCCTACGGTTTCTGGGGCTCGATCATCGCCCCGGTCGGGATGGTGCTCGGGCTTGTCGGGTTCTGCAACTACCGCTTCCGCGAAACGCGCGCGATGACGATGGGTCAGTTCTTCGAGATGCGCTACAACCGCCCCTTCCGCACGGTGGCGAGCTTCGTGCAGGCCGTCTACGGCGTCCTCAACTATGCGATCTTCCCGGCGGTCGGCGCGCGCTTCATGATGTACTTCCTCCGCCTCCCGGTCTCGTTCCATGTCCTCGGGCTCGAGGTCTCGACCTTCGCGGCGCTCATGCTCCTCGCGCTCGGCCTCGCGTGCTTCATCGCGTGCGCGGGCGGGCAGATCACGATCATGGCCACGGACTGCGTGCAGGGGATCCTCAGCTATCCGATCTACCTTGCGATCGCGGCGTTCCTGCTGCTGAAGTTCTCGTGGCGGGAGGACCTCCTGCCCGCGATCACGGCGCGACCGGAGGGCTGGAGCTTCCTCAACCCGTTCGACACGGGCGACCTGCGCGACTTCAACATCTTCTTCGTCGTGTCGGGCCTCCTGAGCACGTTCCTCATGCGCCTCTCGTGGGGCAGCCGCGGCTACGACAGCGCCGCGAAGGATGCGCACGAGGCGAAGATGGGCGCCGTGCTCGGCACCTGGCGCGCGGGCTTCGGCTCGATGATGTTCGTCCTGATCGGCGTCATCGCCTACGCCTTCCACAACTCGCCGAAGTTCGCGGCGGAGTCCGTCCGCGTCCGCGCCTCGCTCGCCGCCAAGGCCTACGAGGACGTCGCGTTCGGCGCGAAGGGCGCGATCCCGGAGGGCGAGGCCGCCGCCGTCGCGGAGGCCCTCGCCGCCGTGGGGCCGCGCACGGACTTCACGACGCAGGAGGGCTACGCCGCGCTCGGCGCGGAGGCCGCCGCGGCCGCCGCCGCGGAGGGGGCGGACCCCGCCGCCGCCGCGCGCGCCGGACACGACGCGCAGGTCGCGCGGTTCAAGGCCGAGACGGCCGACCCGTTCCTCGAGGCCGTCTCCGGCGCCCTCGGCGGCGCGAAAAACGAGGACGAGATCGCGGCGATGTCCAAGGAGGAGAAGGCGGCGTGGGGCGCGAAGCGCGCCCGCAACCAGACGCTCGGGACGGTCTTCACGCAGCAGCGCGTCCCCGCGACGATCCGCGCGATCCTCCCGACGGGCCTCGTCGGCATCTTCTGCGCGATGGCGCTCTTCCTGATGCTCACGACGGACACGACCTACCTGCACGGCTGGGCGAGCGTGATCGTGCAGGACTTCCTCCTGCCGCTGCGCCGCACGCCCTGGACGCCGAGGGCGCAGATCCGCAGCCTCCGCATCGCGATCTGCTGCGTCGCCGCGTCGGCGTTCGCCTTCAGCTACTGGTTCGGCCAGGTCGACTTCATCCTGATGTTCTTCGCGATCACCGGCGCGCTCTGGATGGCGTCCGGCCCGATCATCACGCTCGGCCTCTACTGGAGGCGCGGGACGACCGCCGGCGCGTTCACGGCGCTGATCCTCGGCGCCGGCGCGGCCGTCTCGGCCATCTTCGCGCAGAAGCTCTGGGTGCCGCGGCTCTACCCGTGGATCGCGGCGCACGGCTGGGGCCCCGGCCTCGACCGCCTCCTGCGCGCGCTCTCCGCGCCCTTCGAGCCGTGGGTGCACTGGGAGCTCACCGCGGACAAGTTCCCGATCAACTCCGTCGAGGTCGGCGTCCTCACGCAGCTCTTCACGCTGCTGCTCTACGTCGGCGTCTCGCTCGCGACCTGCCGCACGCCCTTCAACATGGACCGCCTCCTGCACCGCGGCCGCTACGCGGCGCCGCGGTGCAACGACGGGCCGGCTGCGCCGGCAATGACGGGCGCGGTCGTGCCGCGCAATGACGGGGGCGCTCCGCGCCCAATGACGAATGAAGAAATTCGTCCTTCGTCATTGCCGCCGGAGGCGGCAGGTCATTGCGCCGAAGGCGCCCGTCATTGTGCAAAAGGCGCCTCGCGCCTTTTGCA
>CAMOEO010000170.1 GCA_946612175.1 uncultured Verrucomicrobiota bacterium | reverse complement strand
GAGCTCGTCGCGCGCTACCGTCCCGCGCTGCTCTCGTTCCTCGCGGCGAAGTTCCCGACGCTCGCCGACGCGGCGGACGACCTCGTGCAGGAGACGTTCCTCGCGCTCGCGAAGCGTCTGCCGGACTACCGCCACGCGCCGGACGAGAAGGGGCACTTCCGCAGCTACCTCGCGGGAATCCTGCGGTTCAAGGCGGCGGACGAGATCCGCCGGCGCCTCCGCGAGGAGGACGCGCTCGCGGGCGCCGCGGAGCGTGCGTCCGCGGCGGCGGACCCGACGGAGGAGGAGCTGCGCGAATGGCGCCATGCGGCCTACGAGGTCGCGCTGGAGCAGTATCTTTCGGATCCGTCGGTGCAGGAGCGCACGAAGCAGGTCTTCCTGCGCGTCGCGCTGGGCGGCGAGAAGCCCGAGGCCGTCGCGGCGGCCTACGGGATCGACCGCAACGCCGTCGACCAGATCCGCTTCCGCGCCACGCGCCGCCTTCGCGAGATCGCGACGGCGCTCGTCTCCGGGCCTTTGTAGCGGATCCGGGGGTCGTGCGGGTCGCGAAGGGGGCAGCCGGGGCGGCGCGCGGCGAACGCTGCGCCCCTGGCCTTCCCGGCGGCTACTTCGCCGAAAGGCGCAGCGTCTTGATCTCGAACGGGCGGAAGGAGAGCGAGGCCGGGAGCGCGACCGGCGCGCCGGTCTCCTCGAGCTCGTTGGCGAGGGTCGGCACGGCCGTCGCGGCGCCGGGCGCCGCGAGCGTCGCCGTCGCGCGGCGGCCGCGCGTTTCCACGAGGCGCACCACGAGGTCGTCCGAATCCTCGGCCTTCTTGAGCACCGCCAGATCGACCCCTTCGCCGACGAGGTCGACGGGCAGGGCTCCGCACGGAGTACTCCCCCCGGCGCTTCGCGCCACCCCCCTCTCGGAGGGGGGCGCCTTGGCGTCGCCCTTGTCGGCGCAAGGCGCATCGAAGGCGAGGCCCTCGAAGCGCTCCACGCCCTGGTTCAGCTCCGCGGCGGCGGCGACGACCTCGTCGGTGTGCGCCAGGTCGCGCTCGTGCGGGAGGATCGCGTAGGTGAAGCGGTGGGCGCCGCGGTCGGCGATCGGGTCGGGCTCGGTGGAGGCGCGGAGGAGCGAGATCGAGAGCTCGGAGCCCTTCGCGCGGTAGCCGTACTTGCAGTCGTTGAGGAGCGCGACGCCGAAGTCCGGATCGGAGAGGTCGGCATAGCGGTGCGCGCAGCTCTCGAACTGCGCGTACTGCCACTTGGTGTTGTCGTGCGTCGGGCGCGCGACGGTGCCGTACTGGATTTCGAAGCGGGCCTCGTCCGCCGTGACGTCCACCGGAAACGCCGCGCGCAGCCACTTGTGCGACTCCTTCCAGTCGTCGGTCTCCGTGACGAAGTCGAGGCGCTTGGAGCCGGCGTCGAGGCGGATCTCCTGGCGGAAGACGGACGAACCGATGCGGAAGGTCGCGCGCAGGCCGCTGCGGACCGGGCCGGCGAAGGGCTCGGCCGAGAGCACCTCGGGCGCGCCGACGGGCATGTCGAGCGCGTACTCCTCGACGTCCCAGGCGTCGAAGCACGAGGGGCGGTCCTCGTAGAGCGAGATCGCGTTGCCGGGCCTGTCGGGCGTGATGAACGCGCGGCCGCAGTCCTTGTCGAGGGCGCGGACGACGCGCAGGGTCCTCGGGTCGATCTCGTACTTCACGCGGTCGTTTTCCAGCACGAGGCGGCCGGAGCGCCGCGCGCGGGCGGGCGCCGCGCGCCCGGGACCGCCATCGCACTTCAGCAGCGTCGCGAAGGAGCGCGGCGGGACCTCGGCCTGGACGAGGACCCGGTCGCCGTCGCGTTGCGACGGCAGCGCGACGCCCGCGCATGTCGCGCCGGCCCAGCCGGCCGGCAGCGAAACGACGCCGGAGAAGGTCGTCGAGGACGGGTTGAAGAGCGTGAGCGCGTCCTTCTTCTTCGCGAGCATCGTCGCGGCGGCCTTGGCGGCGAGGGCGCGGGCCTTCTCGGCGACGCCGCGGACCAGCGCGCCGCTCTCCTCGTAGACGCGGTGGATTGAGGAGCCGGGGATGATGTCGTGGAACTGGCAGAGCAGGAGAGACTTCCAGAGGGCGAGCAGCTCGGCCTGCGGGTAGCGGAAGGAACCCCGCGCGGCGTGCGCCGCGGCGCACAGCATCTCGGCGGCGCGCAGCGCCTCCTCGGCGCGGCGGTTGGCGAGCTTCTGCGCGGCCTGCGTGGTGTAGGTGGCGCGGTGCATCTCGAAGTAGAGCTCGCCGGACCAGACGTCGAGGTCGGCCTCCTGAGCGGCGATGCGGTCCATCGCGTCCTGCGCGAAGCCGAACGTGACGGGCGGGCAGCCGTTGAGGGCGGCGCAGCGCAGGCCGCGCTCGACGTGCTCCTCCTTCGGGCCACCGCCGCCGTCGCCCATGCCGAAGAGCGAGATCGCGACGTCGACGATCCCCGCCTCGCGGTTGTTCGTCTCGTGGTTCCTGAGTTGGTCGGGCATCAGGTCCGCGTTGTAGGTGTCCTCGGGCGGGAAGTGCGCGACGACGCGCGAGCCGTCGATGCCCTGCCACACGAACGAGTTGTGCGGGAACTTGTTGTAGCGGTTCCAGGAGAGCTTCTGCGTGAGGAAGAAGCCGATGCCGCACTGCCGCAGGATCTGCGGCAGCTGCCCGGAGTAGCCGAAGACGTCCGGGAGCCAGAGGTTGCGCGGGACGACGCCGAACTCGTCCTTGAAGAAGCGCTGCCCGACGAGGCACTGGCGCACGAGCGACTCGCCCGAGGGGATGTTGCAGTCGGCCTCGACCCACATGCCGCCCTGCACCTCCCAGCGGCCGTCGGCGATGGCCTTCCTCACCTTTTTGTAGAGCGCCGGGTAGTGCTCCTTGCAGAGCGCGTAGAGCTGCGCCTGGGACGAGCCGTATTTGAAGCCCGGGTAGCGCTCCGTCAGGAGGATCTGGCTCGCGAACGTGCGGCCGACCTTGCGGACGGTCTCGCGCAGCGGCCAGAGCCACTCCACGTCGATGTGGGAGTGGCCGATCGCGGTGACCTTCGTCGCGGCGGGGTCGACGCCGACGCCCCAGACCGTCCTCGCGAGCGCCTCGCGCACCGCGGCGGCGCCGCCGCGCCCGGGCGGCAGGAGGTCGAGCGCGCGGCTCGTCGCGCGCGCGACCTGGATGCGGCGCGAGGACTTCTCCGGCAGCGCGCGGAGGAGCGAGAGAATGACGTCGAGGTCGAGCTTGAGCTGCCACTTGTCCCGGTCGAACCGGCAGACGGAGAGCTGCTGCACCGACGCGGAGTAGGTGCCGTGCAGCTCGGAGAGCGGGACGCGCTCGGCGGCGGGGTCGGCGAGGCGGTGCACGCCGAACATGTCGTTCGCGCCGGCCTCGACCCAGAAGTCGACCTTCTCGCCGCCCTTCGCCTTCGGGAGCCAGTGGAAGTGGTCCTTGCGGTAGCCGGGCAGGAACGCGCAGCCGTTCGTGAGGCCGACGATCGGGCAGCCCTTCGCGTCGAAGACGCAGCTTTCGCCGCCGAAGTCGAGGTTGAGCGTCACGTACGCGCCCTTCCAGGCCTTCGGCACCGCGCCGACGACGTGGAACCAGCCGCACTCGAACGCGCCGCCCCAGCGCCCGCCCTTCTCGATCGGGCGGTATTCGAGCGCGAGCCGGTCCGCCCAGGGGACGGGCTCCTTCGTGACGGCGACCTCGGCGCGCAGGGGGACGCGCTCGGCGGCGATTTCGTTGACGAGGCGGCCCGCGACCTCGCGGATGCGGGCCTCGTGGATGTCGAGGTAGAAGTGGGACATGGCGGGGGAGGAAAGGGGGCGGAGGGATCAGCGGACGGCGGCGGGCGGCGGCTCGGAGGCGGCGGCCTCGTCGGGGATCGCGGAGGCGAAGGAGACGTTGTAGATGTCGTTCTTCGCGCAGACGTCGATCACCCCGAGGACGGACTCCCATGCGGCGCCCTTGTCGGCGCGGACGACGACCGGGTTGCCCGGGAAGGCGGCGGCCAGGGCGCGGCACTTCTCGCCGAGCGCCTCCAGCGTGAGCTCGCGCTGGTTGACGCGGACCGTCCCGTCCTTCGCGACGTTGATGATGACCTCGCCGGGGAGGCGCTCGGGCACGACGCTCGAGTCGGCGGTCGGGAGCTGGATCTCGACCTCGTTCTCCCACTGCGAGTAGACCGTGGTCGCCACGAAGAAGCACAGCAGGAGGAACACCACGTCGAGCATCGGCGTGATCTGGAAGCCCGGAAGCTCCGGTTTCTGGACGGTGAACTTCATGCTAGTTCGTCCGGCGGGAGAGGATGATCATCACGACGTCGGCCGCGAGGCACTCCAGCGTGGCGACCTGCTTGGCCGCCTGGCGGCGGAACCACGCGTAGAAGCACATGCACGGGATCGCGACCATGAGGCCGGCGATCGTCGTCACGAGCGCGAGCGAGACGCCCTGCGCCAGCACGACGGGCTTGGCGGAGGCGAGCGTGTCGCCGCCGACGCCGCGGAACGCGGCGAGCATGCCGAGCACCGTGCCGAGCAGGCCGGCCATCGGCGCGATGGACGCGATGTCGAGGAGCCACTGCGAGCGGCTCTGCAGCAGGTTCGCCTGGCGGGCGCCCTCGCCCTCGACGACGGCGGAGAGCGTCGCGTTCTCGCCGTCGGGCAGGTTGCGCGCGGCGTCGATCGCCGCCATCGCCACGTGCGAGAACGGGCACGGGCGGTAGTCGCAGACCTTGCGCGCCTCGTCCAGGTCGCCCTGGCGGAGCTTGTCCGTGACGTCGTGGACGACCGCCCGCGGCGCGGTGACGCCCCGGCGCAGCGTGAGCAGGAGCCACGCGACGTTGGCGAGCGCGAGGACGGAGAGGCCGGCGAGGACCCACATGATCCAGCCGCCCGCGCGGAAGAGCTCCTCGAAGGTCGGGCCGGCGGCGAGCGCGGCCGAGGCGGCGGAGTCGGCGGCGGGGAGGGCCTCCTGGGCCAGCGCGGCGCCGGCGGAGGCGAGGAGCAGACAGGCTGCGTTTCGGAGTGTTTTCATCGGATGTCGGTGTTCGGAACGGGGAACGGGCGAGCTACTTGCGCTTGCGCTGGACCTTCTTTTCGTAGTCCTCGACGGCGGCGAACCAGTCCTCGCGGGCGGGCATGCCGCGGCGGCGGCACCACTCGGCCCAGACGTCGCCCATCGGGTAGTTCTTCACCTCCTCCTGGAGCATCAGGAGCTCGGTGAACCTCCCTTCGGACTGGAGCTTCGCCATCTTCGCGTTGGGCTGGAGAAGCGCGGCGAGGAGCGCCTTGAGCATGTTGCGCATGCCGATCACCCACGCCGCGACGCGGTTGATCGAGGCGTCGAAGTAGTCGAGCGCGAGGATCACGCGGTCCGGGCCGGCGAGCGCGATCTCGCGCGCGATGTCGAGGAGCATGTCGTCCTGGCGCAGGACGTGGTCGCTGTCCCAGCGCACGGGGCGCGAGACGTGGAACGCGACCTTGTCGGCGAAGAGCAGCATCGACGAGATCTTGTCCGCGACGTTCTCGCTGAGGTGGAAGTGGCCGGAGTCGAGGAGGCAGAGCACGTTGTTCTTCGCGGCGTAGTTCATGTAGAACTCGTGCGAGCCGACGGTGTAGCTCTCCAGGCCGATGCCGAAGAGCTTGCTCTCGATCGTGACCTCGACGAGCGAGCGGTCGTAGTCGGTCGCGAAGATCTCGTCGAGCGACTTCTTGTAGACCGCGCGCGGCGTCGTGCGGTCGGCGGGGACGTCCTTGAGGCCGTCCGGGATCCAGATGTTGAGCGCCGTCGGCGTGCCCATCTCGCGGGCGAAATACTCGGCGATGCGGAGGCACGCGACCGTGTGGCGGATCCAGAACCGGCGGACCTTCTCGTCCTCCGAGGAGAGCGTGCGGCCGGACGCGGCGAGCGGGTGGGAGAAGTAGGTGGGGTTGAAGTCGAGCCCCTGGAGGCCGGCCTTCTTGGCGAACTTCACCCACGGCGCGAAGTGGCGGGGCTCGAGCGCGTCGCGGTCGACGAAGCCGTCCTTGCCGAAGATCGCGTAGTTGGCGTGGAGGTTGAGGCGGTGCGTGCCGGGGATGAGCGAGAGGGCCTTCTCGATGTCGGCCATCAGCTCCTTCGGGTTGCGGGCGCGGCCGGGGTAGTTGCCGGTCGTCTGGATGCCGCCGGTGAGCGCGCCGTCGTGGTCGAAGCCGACGACGTCGTCGCCCTGCCAGCAGTGCATGGAGACGTGGAACCTTTCGAGGGTCTTCAGGGCGGCCTCGACGTCGACGCCGAGGTTCTTGTAGAGGGCTTTTGCGGAAGCGAAACGGGGGTTGTCGGCCATGGCGGAGGCGGAACGAAGGGGGAATGTGTGGAAAAGAAGGCCGATTATAGCCGAAACCGAAGGGCGTGTGAAGCGAAAACCGCGCTGCGGCCTCGTCCACCCCGGGCGCCCCGCGCCGCCGCCCCGCGCCCGGCCCTTACGACGTAGTACGGGGAGGGGGCGCGTCCGCCCCCTCCCCAGCACCCCTCCCCGCTGCCGGCGGCAACAGGAATGGAAAGGGATGGACCGCCCCCCCTTCCGAAGGCGGGCGGGGGGATTCGACACGGCTGGAACGGGCTCCCCCTCTTCCCGAAGGAGGTCGGGGGGAACGGCACAGCTGG
>CAMOEO010000169.1 GCA_946612175.1 uncultured Verrucomicrobiota bacterium | reverse complement strand
GGGAGCCGCCTGGGCGGCGTCCTGTACGTGCTGGACGAGCCGACGTCGGGGCTGCACCCGCACGACACCGACCGGCTGGTGCGGATGCTGGGCGACCTGCGGGCGCTCGGCAACACGCTGGTCGTCGTGGAGCACGACGAGCGCGTGATCCGCGCGGCGGACCGCGTGCTCGAGCTGGGGCCGGGCGCGGGGCGCGAGGGCGGGCGGCTGGTCTTCGAGGGAACCGTGCCGGAGCTGCTCCGCGCGAAGGGCTCGCCGACGGGGCGGGCGCTCGCGGGGGCGGAGCCGGCGTTCCGGCCGGAGCCGCGTCCGCCGGACCCCGCCACGCGCTTCCTGGAGGTCCGGGGCGCGCGGGCGCACAACCTGCGCGGCGTCGACGCGCGCTTCCCGCTGGGGCGCATCACGGTCGTGACGGGCGTGTCGGGGTCGGGCAAGAGCTCGCTCGTCGAGGACGTCCTGGGCGCGAACCTCGCGCGGGCGCTGGCGCCGGGCGCGGCGCGGCGCGGGCCGCCGGCGTGGACGGACTGCGACGCCGTCATGGGCGCGGAGGCGCTCGGCAAGGCGATCGAGGTCGGGCGCGCGGCGCGGATGCGCAGCCCGCGGAGCAACCTGCTCACCTTCACGGGGGCGTTCGACCTCGTGCGCGCGCTCTACGCGGCGACGCCGCTGGCGAGGGCGCGCGGCTACACGGCCTCGCGCTTCAGCCTCAACGCGAAGGGCGGGCGCTGCGAGGCGTGCCGGGGCGAGGGCGCGGTGCGCGTGGAGATGAGCTTCCTGCCCGACGCGACGGTGCCGTGCGAGGCGTGCGGCGGGCGGCGCTTCAACCGCGAGACGCTCGACGTGCACTGGGCGGGGCGCTCGATCGCGGACCTGCTCGACCTCACGGTGCGCGAGGCGCGGGACGTCTTCCGCGCGGTGCCGGCGCTGCGGCGGCAGCTGGACGCGCTGGAGGAGTTCGGGCTCGGGTACCTCGCGCTGGGGCAGCCCGTCTCGACGCTCTCGGGCGGCGAGGCGCAGCGGCTGCTGCTGGCCGCGGAGCTGGCGCGGCCGGCGGGGACGCGCGGCGGGACGCTCTACCTGCTCGACGAGCCGAGCTCGGGGCAGCACTTCTCGGACGTCGCGCTGCTGCTGCGCGTCCTGGCGCGGCTGCGCGACGCGGGGCACACGGTGGTGGTGGTCGAGCACAACCCCGCGGTGATGCGCGCGGCGGACTGGATCGTCGACCTCGGGCCCGGCGGCGGCGACGCGGGCGGGCGGATCGTCGCGCAGGGGACGCCGGACCGGGTGCGGCGCTGCGCGGCGTCGCTCACGGCGAAGTACCTGTAGGCCGGGCGGATCAGCCGGGGAGGTCGCGGAGGGCGGGCCAGTCGGCGGGCAGCGCGTCGAGGTGGACGCGCGCGGCGGCGGCGGCGGGGAGGGCCTCCACGGAGAGGCTCTCGGCGGAGGCGCCGTCGGAGGCCAGGGCGCGGACGAGGTCCGCGAGCGTCCACGACTGCAGGTCGACGGTCGCGGCGTAGACGTCGTGGCGTCCGTCGACCGGCGCGAGGACGCCCGCCCGGACGAGCGCCGCGGCGACGTCGCGCACGAGGCGGACAGAGACGCGGTGCGAGCGGTTCCACGCGGTGAGGTCGAGGAGTCCCTCGCCCTCGCGGACGCGGCCCGCCAGGTCGCGCAGCAGCGCGGCGGCGAAGAGGGCGCGGGCGCGCGGGGAGGGGGCCGTCCAGCCCGACTCGAGGCGGTAGGTGTCCGCGTTCTGCAGCGCGAAGGAGACCTCGGCGGCGACGAGCAGGATCATCCACGAGACGTACATCCAGAACAGCAGGATCGGTACGGCGGCGAAGGTCCCGAAGAACTGGCTGTACTTCGCGACGCCGATCTGCAGCTTGAGGCAGAGCTTGAGCCACAGGCTGAAGCCGATCGCCGCGAGGAAGCCGCCGACGAGCGCGGGGCGGAACCGCACGTGCGTGTTCGGCGCGCCGCGCAGGATCATGCAGAAGCCGAGCGAGAGGATCACGAGCACCCACAGCACGCGGAAGACCGGGAAGCCCGCGAAGCGCGAGAGCCCCACGGCCGCGTCGAACGAGGCCATCTTCTGCTCCAGCACCGCGAGGACCGGGACGGACGAGGCCGCGACGGCGAGGAACGGCAGGATGATGACGACGGCGAGGTAGTCGGTCACCTTGCGGAAGAACGGCCGCGTCTCCTCGACGCCCCACACGTGGTTGAACGCCTGCTCGACGTTGCCGATGACGCTGATCACGGTCCACACGAGCATCAGCAGGCCGATGCCGCCGAGCGTGCCGAAGTTGAGCCGCTCGACGATGTCGAAGCCCTTGTCCACGAGCTCGAGGAGCGTGTCCTCGGTGATCACGCCCTGTTCGGCGGCCTTGCTCGGCGTGGCGGGGTCCCCCGCCGCGGCGGCGGCGGCCGTAGGGCCCGCGCTTTGCGCGGGCGCGCCCGACACGGATTCGGCCCCCTCCGAGAGGGGGCTGCCGTGCGATCCACCCTCCGCGCCCTCTGCGCTCTCTGCGTGAGACGCTCCCTCTGCGTTCTCTGCGCTCTCTGCGTGAGATACCCTCTCTGCGTTCTCCGCGCTCTCTGCGTGAGATACCCCCTCTGCGTTCTCTGCGCTCTCTGCGTGAGATACCCCCTCTGCGTTCTCTGCGCTCTCTGCGTGAGATACCCCCTCTGCGTTTTCTGCGTGAGATATTTCCCCCGCGCCGACCGCCCCCTCTGCGTGTATCTCGGGCATCGGGAGCGCGGTGGAGGCGAAGACGAGCTCGTGGACCTGCTTCTTGACGTAGTGCCGCAGGTCGTCGCCGTCGGTCGCGACCTTCGCGAGCGAGAGCGCGAGGGCGAGGACGGGGACGATGGAGAGCATCGTCACGAACGTGAGCGACGAGGCGCGCAGCGCGACCTCGTTCCGCTTGAACCCGCGCGCGACGAGGTAGACGGTGCGGACGGTGCGGACGAGGAAGCGGCGCAGGCCGCGCAGGGCGGAGACCTCGATGTCCCAGACGTCGTGCGTGGCGAAGACGGCGGCGCGGCGCAGGCGGTCGCGCGCGGCGGCGGCCCATGCGGCGGCGCGCGCGGCGAAGGCGCGGGCCCTGGCCGCGGCCTCGCGGGCCCTTCCCGCGGCGGCGCGCGCCTCGTCGGCGGTTTCGCGGGCCTTGCCGGCGAGGCGCTGCGCCTCGGCGGTGGCGGCCTTGGCCCTGTCGGAAGCCGAGCGGGCCTGTTCGGAAAGCTGGCGGAGCTTGTCCGCGGCGTCGGTGAGTTTGCTCATTTTCGAAAGGCGGGGATCAGGCGGCGGGGGAACGGAGGCCGGCAAGGAAGCGGGACAGCACGTCGGCCGTGAGGGGCTTGAGCAGGACGCCGTCGAAGCCGCGGTCGGCGACGATCTTGCGCGCCTCCACGTCCGCCGTCACCGCATAGACGCGCAGCGCCTTCCAGCGGTCGTCCGCGCGAATGCGCGCGCACAGCGCGTAGCCGTCCATCTCCGGCATCCACAGGTCCGTGAGCACCAGGTCGAACGCGCCGTGCTTCTCCAGCGCCGCGAGCGCGCCCGCGGCCGACGGCGCCGTCACGACCTCCGGAACGCCGGCGCGCCGGAGCATCGCCTGCTCCACGAGGACGTTGACCGGGACGTCGTCCACGACGAGGACCGAGCGGACCCCGGGCCGGTCTTCGCCACCGGAAGGCGCCTCCGGCGCGGGAGCGGCCGCGGCGGGGGTTTCCGCGCGGTCCGCGGCCTCCTCCTCCGGCGCGGTTGCGACGCCGGGGATGACGCCGGTGAAGGTCGAGCCCTTGCCCGGCTCGCTTTCGATCGAGAGCGCCCCGCCCATCCGCACGAGCATCCGGTGGGAGATCGGAAGGCCGAGACCGGTGCCGCCGGAGGGGTGCGCGGAATCGCCCTGGACGAACGGCTCCAGCACGCGCTCGCGGTCCTCGGGGCGGATGCCGATGCCGGTGTCGCGGACCGAGAAGCGCAGCGTCCCGCGGCCGGACGCGGGGCGCTCGCCGTCCGGGTTCTCCGCGAACGAGGCCGAAAGGACGATCTCGCCCGCGTCCGTGAACTTCACGGCGTTGCCGACGAGGTTCACGAGGACCTGGCGGACGCGCTCCTCGTCGAGGACGAGGCGCGGCATCGGCGGACACTCGACGCGGAGCGCCAGGCCCTTCTGCTCGGTCTGGAAGCGGAACGTGCCGGCGATGCGCGAGAAGAGCGCGGGCAGGTCGCACGGCGCGTAGGAGAACTTCATCTTCTCGGCGTCGAGCTTGGAGAGGTCCAGCACGTCGTTCACGAGATCCAGCAGCGTGTGCGCGCTGAAGAGGACGTTCTCCAGGTCCTCGGCGCGCTCCTTCGGGTCCGCGACGCCCTCGCGCAGCATTTCGGAGAAGCCGATGATGGAGTTGAGCGGCGTGCGGATGTCGTGGCTCACCATCGAGAAGAACATGCTGCGCGCCTTCTCGGCGGCGAGGGTCGCGTCGCGCTCGCGGCGCAGGTCCTCCATGAGAGAGAGGTTGTCGCGCGTGAGGCGCGAGAACTGCGCGTAGCCGATGAACGCGGCGAGGACCGCCAGCGCGAAGATCGCGGCGAGCGCGAGCGTGAAGAGGACCATCTGGCGGTTCGTCGAGCGGATCGCCGACTGCGACGCCGCGTCGAAGTCGTCCACCGTCCGGCCGATCGTGTGGTCGAGGAACTCCTGGACGTGCGCCCAGATGCCCGCCTTGGCGGCGAAGTATTCGTCGCTGTAGAGCAGGTCGAACGCGCGCTGCCGCCTGCCGGCCGCGTCGAGCGCGGCCTCCTCGGGCGTCAGGACGACCTCTTGCAGGTGCTCGGGGAGGCCGGAGACCTCCATTCCGAACGCATCGGCGACGAGCCGCATCGAGTGGTGCTCGACGTTCTGCAGCGCGAGGGAGCGCTCCATCGCCTCGTGCATCGCGTCGCGCGCGGGATGGTCCGGCGGGAGCTTCGCGTCGATGATCGCGAGCGCGCGCTCACGGTGCCGGGCGACCTTCTCCTCCTTCTCGTAGTCTTCGATGAAGCGCGGGAACCCGGTCGCCGCGAAGCGGCGGACGGCCTGCGTGAGGCGGTCCGAGCCCTCCTTGAGCAGGACCTCGGCCTGGGAGAAATCGCGGTAGTCCCGGTGCGACGCGGCGACGCGGTCCATGTCGCGAAGGTTGTGCGCGCTTTCGCGGAAGATGGCGGCGCCGAGCGCGAACCACGCCAGCGCGAGCGCGGCGAGGACGAACGGCAGTACGCGGAGGAACCCTCGGACGGGCGTGCGGGCGGCGGTGGCGGGGACTTTCGTGTCCATGGGCGGGAAGTCTACACGAATCGGCGCGAAAAGGGAAGTGCCGGCGCGGTGCGGTCGGCGCCGGCCCCGCGCGGCGGGCTCAGCGCAGGATGCGCAGTTCGGGCTCGAGGCGGACGCCGCTCGCGGCGAGGACGCGGTCGGCGACGAGGTGGAGGAGCGCCTGGACGTCGGAGGGCGTCGCGGTGCCGTCGGCGGAGATGACGTTGCCGTGGCGCGCGGCGACGTGGGCGCCGCCGACGCGCAGGCCCTTGCAGAAGGCGCGGTCGGAGAGCTGCCCCGCGGTCGGCGACGGCGGGGGCGGGTTCTTGAAGACGCTCCCGCACGTGCGCAGGCCCGCGAAGGAGAGGCGCTTCTCGGAGAGCTCCTTCATCCGCGCGGCGATCTCCTCCTGCGGAAGCGGCGAGAGGCGCAGCGTCACGGACACCGCCACGAGGCCCGCCAGCCCGGGGCAGGCGCGGTAGGAGGCGCGCAGGTCGGCGGCGGAGAGCATGCGCTCGGCGCCGTCGGGCGCGAGCGCGCGGACGCTCTCGACGCGGTCGCAGAAGCAGCCGAAGCGCGTGCCCGCGTTCATCGCGAGCCAGCCGCCGACCGTCCCGGGGATGTCGACGAGCGGCTCGAGCCCCGAGAGCCCGTGCGCGCGGCAGTGCGCGAGCAGGCGCGAGCCGGTCGTCGCGGCGCCGACCTCGAGGCCGCCGCCGGCGGCCTCCCGGATGAAGTCGAAGTCGGGGCCGCGGAGGCGGACGAGCGGCGCGTGGACGCCCGTCGCGGCGACGAGCGTGTTGGTGCCCGCGCCGAGAATGCGGAGCGCCTTGCCCGCCGCGCGGGCCTCGGCGAGGGCGGCGCGGAGGGCGTCGAGCGACGAGGCGATGCGGAAGCCCGGCGCGGGAGCGCGAGTGCCGTAGGCGGAGAGGAGGAGGACGGGCGGCGGCTCGGCCGCGGGCTTCACCGCGGCGAGGCGCGGGGCGAGCGCGTTCACGTCGCCCGCGCCGACGACGAGCACGAGGTCGCCCTCGCGGATCGTCGCGGCGAGGTAGTCGAACGCGTCGTCGAGCGACTCGGCGAAGACGGGGACGGGGATCGGCGGCGGCTCGGGCCGCTTCGTTCGGGTTGGGCGGAAAAAAGGCCGCCCTCAAACACATCCGGCGGCCGGGGCATATTCGTTGTTTTGTGCAAAAATTGAAAACGTCAAGGCCAGGAAATACTGGCCTTGACGAAAATCCACTTCTCAAAATCCGGAATTTCAGGCAAACATACCGGGTTTCAGGCATTGCCGACGATGTTGCCCAGCTGGGTGATGTCGATGCCGAAGGCCCGGGCCGCGTGTTGCC
>CAMOEO010000168.1 GCA_946612175.1 uncultured Verrucomicrobiota bacterium | reverse complement strand
GCCTTCGCCGAGCGGCTCGTCGACCGCGTCCACGAGGTCGACTGGAGCGAAACCGAGTCGCACAAGCCCGTGGGACGCAAGGAGCCGAACGCGTGGGGACTTTACGATCTGCACGGCAACGTGTGGGAGTGGACAGAGACGGCGGTTGGCGAGTGCCGCGTCTACCGCGGCGGCTGCTGGAGCTACTCGGCCAGGTGCTGCGAGTCCTCCTGCCGGTTCGGGTGCTGGTGCTCGCCCTCCGACCGGCGCAGCCACCTCGGCTTCCGCCTCTGCGCCACGCAGAGCCCCGCCGCGGAAGAAACTCACGCAGAGAGCGCAGAGTTTGAATCTCACGCAGAGAGCGCAGAGTTTGAATCTAACGCAGAGAGCGCAGAGAGCGCAGAGAGCGCAGAGTTTGAATCTCACGCAGAGAGCGCAGAGCCCGAACCCTAGTAGCCGCCCCATTCAGCATTCAGCATTCAGCATTGCCCCGCCCCCGCCACGCTCCGCCACTTTTCCCTTTACCCTTTCAACTTTAAACTCCTTCAACCCCTTCAACCTCTTCAACCAAAAATCGTCTCATTCTCGTCCCCACCGCAACCCGCCGTGGAAAACCGGAACGGACGGCTCCTTTACAAACCAACGGAAAGGAAACGAAATGAAACGCATCTTCTTTGCACGATGGATTGCCGGCGCGGCGGTCGCGCTGGCGGCGCTGACGGGATTCGCCATGGACAACTTCGACTTCGACGCGGCCTGGAAGCAGGTCGACGAGGCGGCGCGGAAGGACCTGCCGCGCTCGGTCACGAACCTCGTCGCGGAGATCGAGCGCGAGGCGGTCGCCGCCGAGCGCTGGCCCGACGCGGCGCGCGCGTTCCTCGTGCGCGAGCAGGCGATGGCCGAGTTCACGGACGAGCAGACCGCCGACTGGCTCCCCGCCTTCGCCGCGTCGGTCGACGCGCAGCCGGGGCCGCTGCAGGCCGTCCTGCAGCTGCACCTCGCGCACACCTACCTCGAGAACTCGCGCCGGTGGCGCTGGGGCGGCGCGGCGCCCACGAAGCTCGACGACGAGGCCGCCGCGGAGAAGATGCCGCCGTGGTCGCCGGAGAAGATCGCCGCGACGCTCGAGGCGCAGTTCGAGAAGGTCTTCGCCCGCTCGGAGGCGCTCCAGGCGCAGCGCCTCGCGGACTGGAAGGCGCTCTTCGACCCCGGGACGCTGCCCGAATCCTTCTGCCCGACGCTCTTCGACTTCGCGGTGCGCGACGCGATCGACTTCTACGGCGAAAGCATCCCCGACAAGACGCTCGAGAAGGGCCTCGCGCTCTACGGCCGCCTGATCGCGTTCCACGACGCGCGCGGCGACCTCGACGCGCTCGCGATGGCGGAGCTGCAGCGCGCGGAATACGTCCGCGCGTTCGACGAGAAGCCGCAGAAGGAGCGCGACGCGGCGTTCGAGGCGTTCCTCGACGCCTTCCTCGCGCGTCACGAGGGGCGGACGGAGGCCGTCGCGTTCGGCGCGGCCGCCAAGGCAGAGCTGCTGCGCGAGCGGGGCGAGCTCGTCACGGCGCACGACCTCGCGGCCGCCTACGCGGCGAAGTGGCCGAAGACGCTCGGCGGCCGGCAGTGCGCGAACGTCGTCGCCGAGATCGAGGCGAAGGACCTCTCGCTCGAGGTGGAGCGCAACTGGTGCGCCCCGTGGCCGGAGATCGAGGTCCGCGCCCGCAACCTGGACAAGGTCCACTTCCGGCTCGTGCCCGTCTCGTTCGAGGACCTGGTCGCGGACGAGTCGATGGGCGGGAGCGTCTCCTCCTACGACGCGCGCTCCACGGCCCGGGACAAGTATGCGAAGCGCAAGCCGGCGAAGGAGTGGTCCGCGGCGCTCGACCTCGAGCCGGGCTACAAGCAGCAGACGTTCCGGCTCGCGGTCCCGGACGATCTCAAGCCCGGCCACTACGTCCTCTTCGCGGCGGCGAACGCGAAGTTCGGCACGGACGGCCAGCCGCTCTTCGCGGAGTACGTCACGGTGACGCCGCTCGCGCTGGTGCTCCGCACGGGCGGGGGCGCGTTCCGGGGCTCGGTCCATCTCGCCGAATCGGGCGAGCCGGTCGCCGGCGCGCGCGTGGAGCTCTGGGGCGTTCCCAAGGGCAGCGGGCGCCGCAGAAAGCTGCGCGAGACCTGCGAAACGGACGCGGACGGCACCTTCGCCGCGACTGTTTCCGATGACAACGGCTACTACGCGCTGCGCCACGTGCGCGTCGTCAAGGACGGCGCGGAGGTCCTTTCGCTTGCAGGAGACTGGCCGGGCTCTCCCGAGCGCGAAGACACGCGATACGAGCACATCGACCTCTTCACGGACCGCGCGATCTACCGCCCCGGCCAGGAGATCCGCGTGAAGGGCATCGCCTACCACGCCGACCCGCGCACGCGCGACTTCCGGACGAAGACGGAAGTCACCGTGCGGCTGACGCTCAAGGACCCGAACGGAAAGGAAGTCGCAACGGAGCGCCTGAGGCCCAACAAGTGGGGGTCGTTCGTCCATACCTTCGTCGCGCCCGTGGACCGGCTCACCGGGGGCTACACGATCAACGCCTGGTATCTGCTGAAGGACGGCGGACGCGGCGAGGCGAACAAGGTCGTCAACGTCGAGGAATACAAGCGGCCGAAGTTCGAGGCGTCGCTGGAGAAGGCCTCGGAGGAGGCGACGCTCGGCGCGCCGGTGACCGTGGCGGGCACGGCGCTCACCTACTCGGGCCTCCCGGTGCAAGGCGCGAAGGTCGCGTGGCACGTGGAGCGCCGGACGCTCTATCCGGACTGGTGCCGCTGGTTCGGCTGGGGCGGCGGCGACGAGGACGACGACGGCGAGGGCTTCGTCGCGGAGGGCGAGGCGACGACGGACGAGAACGGCGCCTTCGCGGTCGAGTTCACGCCCGTCGCGGCGCCGACGGTCGACCTCGCGAACGACCCGTCGTTCCGGTTCACCGTGTCGGCGACCGTCACGGACGGCACCGGCGAGGCGCGCTCGGCGGAGTCGTCGTTCGAGATCGGGACCGTCGCCTGGCGCGCGGGCGTCTGGACGGACGGCGAGTGGCCGACCGCCGGCAGGCCCGTTGCCGCCAAGGTTTCGCTCGCCTCGCTCTCCGGCGCGGCCGTGCCCGTGAAGGGGACGCTCCGCGTCTTCCGCCTGAAGGGTCCGGAGCGCCCCGCGCGCAAGCCGATCGAGGATCGATGGGGCTACGGCGCGGAGGAGGACGGCCCCTGGGACTGGAGGACGTGGGAGCAGGGCGAGGAGGTCCTCTCGCTCGAGCTCGCCGAAGAGAAGGCCGAACCGTGGAAGGGCGCGCTCGACCTCGGCGCCGGCGCCTACCGGCTCGTCTTCGAGACGAAGGACCCGAACGGGAAGACCGTCAAAGGGGTGGGCGGCGTCCTCGTCTTCGACCCGGCGGCGAAGGCGCTCGGGAGCGCCGTGCCGGAGCTCTTCCGCGTCGAGGCGCACACCGTCAAGGTCGGCGGCACGATGCGCGTCTACTGGGGCACGGGCTACGAAACCGGCTACTGCCGCGTCCGGGTCTACAGCAACGGCAAGACGATCGTCGACGAGGCCGTGCGCGGCGGGAGCCCCGTCTGGTTCTACGAGCTGCCCATCGCGGACGAGCACCGCGGCAAGATCGAGATCGAGACGACCTTCGTCCGCGAGAACCGCCTCTACCGCAACGAATCGGTCGTCTGGGTCCCGTGGGACAACCAGCATCTCGACATCGAGGCCGAGCACCTTTCGAGCAAACTCCATCCCGGCACGCAGGAGACGTGGACCTTCAAGGTTTCCGGCCCCGCCGAGGTGCTGGCCTTCCTCTACGACCGCTCGCTCGACGCCTACCGGTGGCACGACGTCTCGCTCGGCTTCTCGAACTACTTCACGCCATGGGCGCCGCGCCGCGCCTACGCGCATCTGCAGAACGGCATGACCGGCCTCGTCCGCCTCGACGGTTTCTTCCCCAGCACGCGCGAGGGGCTCGACCTCCGGTGGCCCTCGTGGCAGGATCTGCCTTCGCGGTTCGGGCGGCGGCGCTACAAGAACCAATCGAGAGGATTCGCCGTGATGCGGTGTGCGGCCGCCGACGTCGAAGACGAGGACGTCTGCTACGAAATGGCGGCGGAAGATGTTGGCGACGCCTTCTGCGTGGCGGCGGCGGCCCCGGCGGGGGCCGTGCTCGGCGGCAAAATGGCGAGGCGCGAGAACAAGGCGTCAACGGCGGAGTCACCCGCCGAGGTCGCCCCGCGCAAGAACCTGCAGGAGACGGCGTTCTTCCTCCCCGATCTCGCGACGGACGCGGAAGGCCGCGTGTCGTTCACGTTCACCGTGCCCGACGCGCTCACGGGCTGGAAGCTGCTGATGGTCGCGCACGACAACGGTCTGCGCGGCGGCGTCTACCGCAACGACGAGATCGTGACGACGAAGCCGCTGATGTGCGAGCCGAACGCCCCGCGCTTCGCCCGCGAGGGCGACGACTTCCTCTTCGCCGTCAAGGTGACGAACACGGAGGACGAGCCGCAGAGCGGCGAGGTGGGCCTGGCGCTGGAAGAGCTGGAGCCCCTAGCGTCGCTAGAGCCGCTAGCGCCGCTAGAGGGACTGGCTCCGCCGCCGCAGTCCTTCGAGCTCGCTCCCCACGAGTCGAAGACCTTCGAGTTCCGCGTCGCGATCCCCGACGGCTGCGGCTTCCTGAAATACGTCGCGAAGGCGAAGGGGGCGAAGTTCGCCGACGGCGAGGAGGGCGTGCTGCCCGTCCTCGCGCGGCGCATCCTCGTGCGCGAGGCGGTGCAGCTCCACGCGCGCGGCGCGGAGACCCGGACCTTCGCGCTCTCGAACCTCCTCGCGAGCGCGGGCTCGGACACGATCCGCCACGCGGGGCTCGAGGTGCGCGCCGTGTCGCGTCCGGCGTGGTACGCGGTGCTCTCGCTCCCGTATCTGATGGAGTTCCCGCACGAGTGCTGCGAGCAGACCTTCTCGCGCTACTACGCGAACGCGCTCGGCGCGTTCATCGCGGGTTCCGACCCGCGCATCCGCGCGACGTTCGACGCCTGGAAGGAGGCCGGCGCGGAGGCGCTGAAGAGCCCGCTCGAGGCCAACCCGCAGCTCAAGGCCGTCGCGCTCGAGGCGACGCCATGGGTGCGCGAGGCGGAGCACGAGACCGCGGCCCGCGCGCGGCTGGGCGAGCTCTTCGGAAGCGAGCGCCTCGCCGCCGAGCAGGAGCGCTGCCTCGGGAAGCTGCGCGAGACGCGCAACCGCGACGGCCTCTGGCCGTGGTTCCCGGGCGGGCCGTCGTCCGATTCCATCACGCTCTACATCCTCACCGGGTTCGCGCGCCTCAACCGCCTCGCGGCGATGGACTACCCGGACTTCTTCGCGGACGCGACGAAGGCGCTCGACCGCGAGGTCGCGGAGAACGTGAAGCGGCGCCTGCGCCTTGCGAAGGAGCAGAAGATCCCCTTCCGCGTGAACGGCTTCGACGTGCGCTGGCTCTACCTGCACTCGTTCGCGGGCGTGCCGGCGCCGAAGAACGGGAAGGACGCGGAGCTCTTCGTCGAGCACCTCCGCGCGGAGTGGCCGGACCTCGGGCTCGAGACGCAGGCCGTCGCCGCGACCGCGCTGAAGCGCCGCGGCGAGGAGGCGCTCGCGCGCGAAATCCTCGCCTCCATCAAGGAGCGCGGCGTCCTCTCCGACGAGCTCGGGATGTACTGGAAGCGCCCGTACTTCTTCTCGTGCAGCCTCTTCGCGGCGCCCGTCTCCACGCAGGCGCTGATCGTCGAGGCGTTCCGCGAGGTGACGGGCGACGAGGCGAGCGCCGACGCCTGCAACGTGTGGCTGCTCAAGCAGAAGCAGACGCAGGACTGGACCACGACCGCCGCGACGGCGGACGCCATCTACGCGCTCGTCCTCGGCGGCGGGACCGACCTGCTCGCGGGCGACGCGCTCGCGGAGGTGGCGCTCGGCGGCGAGAAGGTCCCGGCGGAGAACGCCGAGGCCGGCACGGGGATGTGGTCGCACCGCTACGCGGCGGACGCGATCAAGCCAGGCATGGGCGAGATCGCGTTCACGGGCGCGGGCGAGAAGGGCGTCGCGTGGGGCGGCGTGCACTGGAGCTACTTCGAGGACGTCCTCAAGGTCCGCGCGCACGAGCCGAAGGAGCTGCGCGTCGAGAAGAAATACTACAAAAAGACGAAGGGCGCGGAAGGCACGCGCCTCGCGGCGCTCGGGGAGGCGCTCGAGCCGGGCGACGAGATCGTGGCGCGGCTGGAGATCACGAGCGACCGCACCTACGAGTTCGTGCACCTCTCCGACGAGCGCCCCGCGTGCGCGGAGCCGGTGGACGTGCTCTCCTCCTACCGCTGGCGGGACGGCGTGGGCTACTACCAGTCGACGAAGGACACCGCCACGCACTACTACATCGACCGGCTCAACAAGGGCGTCTTCGTCCTGGAGACCTCCTACCGCGTGCAGCAGCGCGGCGTCTTCTCCGGCGGCCTGGCGACCATCCAGTGCATGTACGCCCCGGAGTTCACGGCGCACTCCGCCGCCGAGACCGTCCGCGTGAAGTAGTCCGAAAGAACGCCGTTGGCCGTCGCGTGGACATCGCGCGGGAACGAAACGAGCCGAAAAAGAACTGGACCTTCCCCACTTTTTGG
>CAMOEO010000167.1 GCA_946612175.1 uncultured Verrucomicrobiota bacterium | reverse complement strand
CCAAGCCGCGCGTCGTGCGTCGGCCAGCCAAGTTCGGTGATGACGACGGGTTTTTCCGCGTCGCCGAATTCCGCCATGAGCGCGCGGAGCGCCTCCAGCTGCGCGTCGAGCGAACCTTCCGGCTGGCGCGGATGGCAGTATGGATGGACGCACAAGGCGTCGAAGGACGAAGCCGCGCCGTTTTCGTACGCCTTGCGGATGAAGTCGAGCGGAACGCCGGCCGTGCCGCCGAAGAGGACGCGGACGCGCGGGTTGGCGGCCTTTGCCGCGGCGCATGCGGTCTTGAGGACGCGGGCGTAGAGCGCAGGATCCGGCTCGTGCTTCCAGAAATGGCGGAGGTTCTCCTCGTTCCAGATTTCGATGTCGGGGAAGCGCTCGCCATAGCGCGAGACGACGCCGGAGACGAAGTTCGACCAGGCGTCGAGATGCTCCCACACGGGCTCGGCCCACTTCGGGATGTCGAAGAGGATGGGCAGGACCGTGAGGCCCGCCGCCTCGGCGTCGGCGACCACGGCGTCGTAGTGCGAGAAGTCGAGCGGCGCGCCGGGGGCCTTCTGGACGCGCCACCACTCGAAATCGAACCGGACGCGCCGGATGCCCGCCTCGGCGATGCGGCGGCACTCGTCGGCGCGCTCGGCGGGGTCCTTCACGCGGTGCAGATGGGCGCAGACGCCGTAGGGGAGGTCGACGGAAGGGGCGTCGACGCCCGCATCGGCGGCGGCTTCGAGCACGGACGCCGAATAGATCATGCAATTGACCCAGTCGGCGCCGGCGCCCCGTTCATCGAAGTAGGTCGGGATCGTGCCGTCGGGGCGCTGGTGGCGCACAAGGCCGTCGGCCAGGGCCCTGGCCTTTTCGCGGTAGAGCGCGTCGCCGGTGGCGGCGTAGGCGGCGGCGAAGCCGCGCACCATGTCGGCCATCGAGGCGTCGATCGGGGTGTAGTAGTCGTATTGCTCCAGGGCGGTCGGGAGCTTCCAGTTCCGCCAGTCCATGTGGTGGATCGGATCGCTCCACACGGTGAACTGGTCCTCGCACCAGTCCACGCATTCCAGCGCCTCGTCGATGCGCCCGAGCGCGAAGAGCCGCGCGGCGGTGTCGATGGCGACGCCCTTCTGGAGGTTCTGATACGGCGGACGGGGCCTGGAGTCCTCGAACTGGCCGTCCCAGTTCCATGTGGCGAGCGCGGACTTCTCCACGTATCCGAACGCGCGATCACGGCAGGCCGCGATCGCGGCGGCGTCGCCTTCCGCTTTCGCCGCCCCGATCGCGCGGTCGAACAGGCCGAACAGATACCGCCCCGGAACGATGCGGTTGGGGCAGAGGGTCTCGCCGTCGGCGGCGCGCACGAGAAGCGGCCAGGTGCCGTCCTCTCCCTGCAGGCGCAGGTAGGTGCGCATGATCGCCATCGCGGCGGCGCGATAGCGTTCCGGATCCGCGCCGGGGGCGGAATCGCCCCCCGCCTCCAGCGCGTCCGCGAGGTCGAAGAAGGCGAGCGCGGCCTGCGCCGGATACGAAAGCATGATGCGGCCGGCGTTTTCGACGGCCACGCGGCGGCGGCTTCCCCAGTAGGTGGGAGGGAAGTGCGCGAGGGGCGCGTCGGCGGGTTCGCTCCGCGCAATGAGCCAGTCGGCCATGCGGCGGGCGATGGCGAGCGATTCCGCGCCGCCGCTACGGCAGAGCGCCCGGATCATCGAGGCGAGGATCTTCGAGGGGTAGCAGTAGAGGTCGTAGCCTTTCGGCGGCTCGTCGGATGTCAGCCACCCCCGCACCTGCGGGAGATGGGCCACGGCGGCGTACACGCGCGCGGCGGCTTCGCGGTAGGGGCGCGCGGCTTCGGGATAGGGGCCGCGGAACACGGCGGCGCGGTAGAACGTGCGATCGAAGATCGGCGGAGCGGAGTCCGCCCCTTCCTCGACCGGCGTCACGCGGAGCGTGTAGTAGCCGGGCGGGAGGGAGCCCCAGACCGCAGGATCGACGGGCAGCCAGGGGTGCGCGGCGAGGAACGTCCGCGCTTCCCCGCCGCCGCCCGGCTTCCGTTCCGCGCCGGACGCGGGGCGGGCGGTGGCGGCGTCGTCGCGCAGCGAGGTGTCCGCCGCCGTTTCGCCGGGGGGCGATACGGGTTCGATCTCGAAACGGTACGCGGTCGCGCCGGGAACGTCGGCGACGTCGAACGCCGGCGGGTGCATGAACGCTCGGGAATGGCCGTTCCAGAAGGGTCTTCCGCCCGGTGCTCCGGGCCGGATCGGCGCAAGGGCGCGCTCCCGCGCGGCGGCGTTCAGCGCCGCCCAATCCCGCGTCTGCGCCATTGCGGCCGCACCTGCCAGCATCATCATCGCCAACGCTATTCTCGTGAAGGAGCCCGACATTTCCGCTTCACCGGGTCGATTCGGTCCGCCCTACCGCACGATCAGCGTGAAGGGGGTCCGCACCCAGTTCCGGAGGGCGAACTCGATGCGCGGGGCGATGGAGACGCCTTGCGTGCGCTCGCGCGTGACGAGGCCGAAATTCCATGCGCTCTGCGGATCGTAGGCGGCGGCGTGGAACGTCACATGCGATTCGCCGGCGGAGAGCGCCGCGCGAAGGGTCGCCGTGACGTCGAACGAGAGCGGCACGCCGGGCCGGATGGCGCCGTTCTCCGAGGCCCGCCACGCGCCGATGGCGTCCTCCATCTCCCCGCGGGCGGGATCGGAGCCGTCCGCCAGGGTGCGGGGCGTCGACCAGCCCGTGGCGAAAATCGCGTTCCACGACGGCGCGGCGGCGTCCGTCCACTCGAAGTCCTCGTGCTTCAGGATCGTCACGGTTTCGTCGCCCGTGCCGTTGCCCGCCGGGCCGGTGGGGTCGAGCTTGAGGGTCGCCGAGAGGAAACGGGGCGGCGCGTCCGAAAGATCGAACCGGAAGAACGACTCCCGGACGCCGCCGCTGCCGTCCATCGCGTCGTATTTCATCACCATGCCGGACGCTAGGCCGAAGCTCGAACCGGCGTAGCCGCCGTTCTGAACGTAGGTGTCGGCGCAGGCGAAGACCGTCTTGCGCGGCTCCAGCGCGACGGTCTTCACGACCGACGCCGACGGGCCTCCGGCGGCGTAGCGGACGGTGATGCGGTACGTGTGTTCCGTCCACGGCTCCGCCGAAGCGTCCAGGCAGGTCGGCTCGGAGAGCCCGGAAGCGACCGTGCGCCAGCCGGCGGCGCGCCGCCGCTCGACCGTGTATTCGGCTCCGCCCGACGGCGCCGGCGACCACGAGAGCCGCAGCGCGGGAACGTCGCCGCCTTCGTCGAGCGAGGCGACGACGCGCGCGCCGAACTCCGCGTCGGGATTCGGGAAGACGAGGACCGCCGGAACGGTGCCCGAGCCCTTGTGGAACTCGGGCCAGTTCCGGTTGCTGAAGAGGCCGACCGTGAGCATGCGCCCGGCCGACGCGGCGGCGCGGGCGGCGGCGGTGACGTCGGCCTCGAAGCAGACTCCGGCGGCCTTTTTCTGCGTCAGTCCGATGCCGGCGGTTTCGCCGTCAAGCGCCGTGCCGTCGGCGACCGAATCCGGCTGCGGGAACCACGGGCCGGCCGTGTTCCACGTCATGTTCGTCTCGCTCCAGGCGTCCGTCGTCCAGGCGGCGACGCGCAGCGCCCCCGCCCCGGCGGCGATCTCGTTCCGGTTCGCGACGCGGATGCGCACGTAGTCCGCGTCTTCGAGGCCCGACGCGTCGAACAGCATGAGGCCGTACTGGACCTGGTCGCCTCTGCAGCCGATCTGCACGTGGGAGGCGTAGTCGCCGTCGTAGAACGACCTGTCCTTGTTGGCCGCGGTGTAGTCGGATACGAACGTCTCCTGGACGGGCGTGCGCGTCGCGGCGGGGACGGGAGCCTTGGGTGTCACGAGCAGGCGGGGGCGGAACGACTCCTCGGCGGCCTCCCTGGACCAAAAGGCCATGTATCGTCCGGAATCAGCCGGATTCCGCCAGATGTGAAGCGAGAGCGTCCTGCCTCCGGTCGCGAGGACTTGGTTCACGAGCGGGGCCAGTTCGATGGAATAGAATTTGTTCGCTTCCGACGACGGGCCGCGCACGGCGTTCGCCGGCGTTTCCTCATCCCACGCACGGCCGACGGACGTGCCGGTCGTGTTCTCGGCATTGCTCCACGTGAGCTCGCTTTCGCCCCAGTCCGTCCGGGACGTAAGTTCGAACTGGACATTGCTGCCGGAGGAGTAGTTGACACTTGCCGTGTACATCCGCAGGGCGAGGACGGCGGAATCGACGGAGGAGGCGGAGATTCCCGACAGGTCGAACTTCATGAATGTTTCGCGCTTTCCGGACCTGTCGAGGAAATCGTATTCCTCCGATCCGAAATTCGCCGTGCCGCCACCGCCGGAAAACACGAACGTGTCCGCCGTCGGCAGGAGCGTGAGCGACGCGGCGGAGGCGTCCGCCGCGCCCTGGAAGGCGAGCTGCGGACGCAGCGACGCATCGTCGGCGTATTCCGCGGAGGCGAAGACGAGGGGCGTCGAATCGCCGGCGTTGTTGTCCTTGTAGGTGTAGACGTGAAGTGCGAGGCGCCCGCGCGGGCCGGCGTCCCGGACGGCCTCCGTGACGTCCGCCTCGATCCACGACCCGGCGGACCCGGCGGGAATCTCGACGTAGCCGGCGAGCGTCGGATCGTCCGTCGCGAGGACGGGCGACGGGTAGACGCGCAGCTCGGCGGGCTTCGTGTTCCAGGTCATCTCCGTCCCCGACCACGAATCGTCGTCCATGACGCGGAGAAAGAGCGGCCAGACGACGCCCTCGGTCGTGCCGCACTGCGTCACGCGGAGGCGGATCTTCGCGGCGGACACGCCGGCGAGGCCGGAAACGTCGAACATCAGGAATGCTTCGCGGCCGTTGCCGACGACGAGACCGGCTGCGTCGCCCTGCGGGACTTCCCTTTCGGAGGCGCCGGATCCGATGTAGGTGTCCTGGATCGGCGCGCGGGTCGCCCATGCGGCTTCGTCCGCGCGGAGGGGGACGGCGAGGCACGCCGCAAGCGCGATGGCGGCGATCGCCTTGCAACGATCTCCGTGCGGCGTGATGCGCGTGCGGACGCGGGCGGCGGCGAAGAAGCGGGACCATTCGGGGTTGTCTGTCTTTTGCATGGGTGCGGCCCTTTCGGAAGACGGGGTTGAATCCGGCCTTGATTCTAGCACAGCACACCGCCGTCTGTAATCCGATCAAACCATAAAAAATATACGGATCAAACCGTCTTCGTCCACTTGACGACAGGGATGCCGACGACCTTGCGGAAAACGCGGCGGAAGTCGAGCGTGGAGCAGAATCCGCATTCGGCGGCAACGAGGTCGGGGGCGATGCCGGCGCGGAGGCGCTCCTTGGCGCGGTCGATGCGGGCGGCCTGGATTTCTCCAAGGAGGGAACGGTCGGCGACGGTGCGGAAAAGGCGGTCGGCCTGGGTGCGGGAGACGCCCATCTGGCGTACGACGTCGCGGGGGCCGACGCCCTCCTCGCAGGCGTGGACGCGAATCCACTCCTCGGCGCGGGCGACGCGGCGGTCGCGCTGCCACGAGGGGCGGGTGGACAGGCGCAGCGTGAGGGAGACGGGCGGGACCGCGCGGGGGCGCGGCGGGCGGCCGAAGGGGCGGGACATCCATTCGGCGAGCAGTTCGGCGGCGGCCCGGCCCTCGCCCTCCAGGTCCCGCCGGACGCTGGAAAGCATGGGATGGGTGTGATCGCAGATCGCGGCGTTGTCGTCCACGCCCGCGACGGCGAGCTCTCCGGGCACGTCGATGCCCAGCCGCCGGGCGGCGAGCAGCACGGCCTCGCCGACGACGTCGTTGGCGGCGAACACGCCGCACGGACGCGGGAGGGCCGCGAGCCATGGCAGATACCGCTCCGTGAGCGCCCTGCCCTCGTCCTGGGACGGGACGACGGCGAGCCCGGCGAGACGCTTGCCGGCGAGCGCGACGAGGCGCGCGAACGCCTCTCCCCGTGCGCGGCTCCAGGGGAAACCGTGCGGATCGGGGGCGAAGGCGTAGTCTTCGAAGCCGAACTTGAGCAGCTGCCGCAGCGCCAGTTCGGCGAACCCCTTCGCGTCGCCGTGCGCGTAGACCGTGAAGGCCGTGGACGCGGGCTCCCCGAGATGGACGCATTTCAGGCGGCCGCGCAGGCCTCCGGCGCGCGCCGCCGCCCGGAGGCTTGCCGGCGAGACGATGTTAAGCGCCACGATGACGCCGTCCGGCCCGAGCAGCGCCAGCAGCTCCTGCAGCGTCCCGCCGCCCGGGGAGCGCTCGAAGGACATGGAGCCGTCGGGATTGTAGAGGCACGTGACGGGATAGAAATCCCAGCGGTGCTCCTGCGCCACGCGCAGAACGCCGGTAAGCATCCGGGGAAGCACCTCGCCCATGTGCGGGGAAAGCATCAGGACGGTTTTGGATTTCGACGGAATCGCCCGCATGCCGGAAAGAATAGCAGAAGCGTTCCGGGAACGCAAACCGCCGCAGGCCCGCTTTCAAAGCCGGAAGCTGCGGCATGCGACCGCCGCCGGGGAGCCCGCCTTGCGCCGGAGGCGGCGACATGGTAGCATTGCCCCCGTCAACCGTACGGAGCACGAAATGGCCGCCAAACGCAATGCCAGCGAACCCGCCGCCGGCGTCCGGGACGTCCCGCCCCGGGCCGACGCGGCGCGCTCGA